>JBGSWT010000153.1:0-8966 GCA_041751815.1 Pseudonocardiaceae bacterium | reverse complement strand
ACGGCGCTCGTCACAGCGATTTTCAAGAACTCCGATCAAACCTACGGGTACCGTCGCGTGCACGCCCAGCTCCTCCGCCAGGGCGAGCTCGCCGGCTCCGAGCTGGTCCGGGAGCTGATGCGCGAACAAGACCTGGTCGCCTGCCAGCCCAGGCCATGGCGGCCGGCCACCACCGTGCCCGGCGATCCCGGCCCCATCCCCGATCTCGTGAACCGGGACTTCACCGCCGATGCCCCCGGCGAGAAAATGGTGGGAGACATCACCTACATCTATACCTGGCAGGGCTGGCTGTATCTCTCCACCGTCATCGACTGTTACACCAAAGCCTGCATCGGATACGCCATGGCCGACCATCTTCGCACCGAGCTGGTGGTCGATGCGCTCACTATGGCCGCCCGGAAATACCCGCTCGTCGACGGTGCGATATTCCACTCCGATCGCGGTACCCAGTATACCAGTGCGGCCTTCGCGGCCGCAACCGAGAATCTGGGCATCCGGCGATCCGTCGGCGCCACCGGAGTGTGTTTCGACAACGCCCTAGCCGAATCCTTCAACGCGGCCGTGAAAGTCGAACGGGTCAACCGCACCGTCTACCCCACCCGCGAACACGCCCGGAAAGACGTTGCCCGGTACATCGAATTCCGCTACAATACTCAACGTCTCCACTCGGCGCTCGGATACCAGACCCCGCAAGAGGTCTACGACGAGTACCTGAACCGGCAGTTCGCAGCATGACATAGCAATTAAACAGCTGTCCGGAAAATGCAAGGCAGACCACCACGACGCGCTGCGCAATAAGCGCATCTGGCACACTATTCTCGAAACAAACCTCTGGC
Source organism: Pseudonocardiaceae bacterium (assembly GCA_041751815.1). Classification (GTDB taxonomy): domain Bacteria; phylum Actinomycetota; class Actinomycetes; order Mycobacteriales; family Pseudonocardiaceae. Next base: position 8,130 of record JBGSWT010000153.1, on the reverse strand, counting down.
CGATGAGTAGTTCCAGCAGGCATTACAACACGATCAGCAAAATGCCGCTTGACAACTTACAGGCGTGGGATGTTACATCGCCCGCTGGATCTACAACGTGATCACCAAACGGCTGACCCTGATACGGTGACCGACGAGATAGCCAGGAATACGACAAGGGCGGCGGCCGTGACCCAGCCCCGTATGGGGAATCCAAGCCATCTTCGATCTACGGTATAGAACGCTATGAACAGCCAGCCTGCAAAACTAGCAGGATAGATGATCACAGATGACAGGAACTCGCTGGCTACGCCGAAGATTTTGTGGGCGACCTGAACGAACCGCGCGCCCCGAGTTTCTTCTCAAGTTGCTGCTCTCTCTAGATGAAGTGGGCACACTTCTCCACGCCATGCAGTTCGTAGAGGTACACTCACAATAACTATCATCCCCGAAGATGCTCATAGGAACCGTGATTCCTATCGAGACGCCACCGCCCTCGAGGAAAACCCATATACCCGTTTACGGTGGCAAGTGACAGAGGGCCCAGCAGTCGTCGTCACAGCTCATCGATCGGGACGACACTCAAATATTCGAAAAGCAGGCAACTTTCAGTGAACGTGGCGCTACGGGCAGCGGTCGGCCAAGTCCGGTCTGCGGTACGCGATTGCGCGTGTTCAGTAAGTAACGTGCCTTGACTCACGAAGACCCGACGTGGGGCCGGACCCGCAGCGCGACATCCGACGGTGGGCGAATATTCCGTATACACCCACTTGGCGGATAGCTTGTCTACTGTTGCATAGCGCACTCTAGCGATCAAGGCTCTATTCCTATCGACCGCATTTGAGCGCCATGGCCGAGTAGGACGGCGAGCTCGGTATTCGCCACCCGACGGGACTCAGATCGTGCTCGCATCACCGGAGGCCAGCCCGCACCTGATCAACGAGTGGCGACTGCACGTCCTCGGCGGCTTCCGGCTGATCACCGGCAACAAGGTGGTGGCGATCCCGCTGTCCGGGCAACGGCTGGTGGCTGTACTCGCGTTGCGTGGCCCAAGCCCGCGGTGTCAGGTGGCCGGCCTGCTGTGGCCTGACGTGCCAGAAGGAAGGGCGCTCGGCTGCCTGCGCACCACAATGTGGCGGCTGCATCGGCTTCAGGTGAACGTTGCCGCCCACCCCCATCCGGAGCTGGCCTTGCCATCGTTTGTCACTGTTGACGCACACGATCCGGCCAGTGTGGTGGCGTCCTGGCGAAACGGGTTGCGACACAGCTCGGAGCTGCTACCCGGTTGGTACGACGACTGGGTTCTGTTGGAGCGCGAACGAATCCGGCAGGTACTACTGCACGCGAGCGCGCGGGAGGCTGAGGACAGCCTCGCGCGCGGCGAGCCCGAGACAGCGCTGACCTTGGCGATGGCCGCCGTCGCAGTTGATCCTCTGCGGGAGAGTGCACACCGCCTGGTGGTGCGGGCCCACCTGGCGGAGGGCAACGTCGGTGAGGCCCGTCGCCATGTCGCCGACGTATGGCAGCTGATGATCCACGAGCTGGGCGTACCACCGTCCGCGGGGCTGTGCGACCTTGCAGGTGACTCATGGCGCGAAGGCGAGCTTGCCCATGACAGGAAGCCAGCGGCGCGGGGGACGGTGCAGTGACACCCGGTCTGCCAGGCTGCCGCCATGCAGCCCCAACCCGCGCCGACTGGCGTCTGCATCGTGCGCGTCGAGCCTCATGGTCAAGGCCTGCGCCTGACTGTCACGGTGAACCCCGACATCGCTCAACGGTCCACTGAGCAGCCATACAATTTTACCGAGGTCGGTGACGCGCTGGCCGCCGTCGAGGATTTCCTGGTCGAGTACGCACGCCGGCAGCGGCGCTGATCACATGCTTGTTGGGCCGTAGGTGCCTCCTGGTTCGGTGACACGACTGTGACGCCGTCATTCCTAAGCTCACCGTGCATGTTCCCGGGTGCAGGGAGATCGCCATGGTGGCTCAGCCAACGAGCTCGCTGGCCTTCGAGGCTCAGCCGAACCAGGCACCCGTGCTGCACCTCTTTGGCGGTCCACATGTCACGCTCGACGGGCGGCGCTTGGAAGTCCCCGAGGGAAGCAAGAGATTGCTGGTTTTCGTCGCGCTGCACCACAGGCGAGTCGAGCGGCGTCATGCTGCGGGCACACTCTGGCCAATCGGCGACGACGGCCGGGCAGCGGGCAACCTGCGCTCGGCACTATGGCGGCTTCGGGGCGCCGGTATCGATCTGCTCGCGGCGGACAAGTGGTCGTTGGCTCTGTGCGACGAGGTTGTCGTCGACGTCCATATGGTCAGCAGCTGGGCCGGGCGGCTCATCGACGGGACCGCGTCGGATGCTGACCTCGCCGTGTCTCCGTGGTGGGTCGACGCACTGGACTTGCTACCCGGCTGGTACGACGACTGGGCGCTGGTCGAGCGGGAGCGGATGCGACAGCGGGTGCTGCACGCGTTGGAGGCGTTGAGTCGACGGCTGGTTTCTGCCGTGCGCTGCGCCGAGGCTGTAGAGGCTGCCATGCTCGCGGTCAGCGCCGAACCGTTGCGGGAGAGCGCGCAGCGCTCGCTGATCGAAGCCCACCTCGCCGAGGGAAACTGGGCCGAGGGCTGGCGCGGTTACCAGGCATACCGAGAGCTGCTGCGCCGCGAGCTCGGCGTGGAACCGTCAACCGATCTCGTTGCTCTGCTGCAAGCCGCCCGACATGATCGCTCTGCCGGATCGCACGAGTTCCACTTGCACACGGTCCCCTCTTGAGGTGTCGGCGGGGCTCATCCAATCACGGGCCGCACTCGTCGCAATATTAGCTGATAGCGGCGGCCGCAACTTCCGCTACTGCAGATCGCCGTAGCACCGTTTCTCGTACAGTCTTCCGGTGTGTTCTCGGCGCCCGGACCAGCTACTGTCAGGTCTGGTAAAGCGTCAGGAAGTAGTCAGTAACGGCTTCAAGGTACAACGCGTCCTCCTGTTCCACGGAGAGTCGCTCCTCGTCTTCCGATGCGGTGACCCGCAGGGCCACCTCGCCGATCGATGTCAGCATTCCAGGCGTGAAACTCGCCGACCAGGCGTCCAGGTGCTGCTGCTCGAGTGCAGCGATAGCCGGCCCGGCGGGGCTCACGATCCCGTCGGCGAGACCGGTCACGGCGACTTGGAAGTCGATGATGGCCGCATTCGTCTGCGGGCCGACAAGGCCGTCCACGCCGATCGACTCACGCCCGTTTCGACCCCGCCAATCGTTCAGCAGGTGCTGGACGAACGTGACGTCGAATGCGAGATTCACCTCGCCCGGCCCCACCGGTTCCTGCAACGCCAAGATAGGTGAGGGGGTCGTGGGAAGCCCTGCGCCGCCCCTCATGATCGCAAGGGCCATAATGGCGGCAGCTAGAATAAACGCCTTCAACAATCCGAATTTTAGCATATCCAACAGCTTCTGCCGATCGACATTGCCGCAAATATCGTAGACCAGAAGCCCGGGATCCAACAGAAACCAGTGAAGTTCGATGACGAGAGGGTTGCCGAGGTAGGTGCCGTTCCAGATAACCTCAAATACGTCGTCGCCGTAGCGGGTACCAGCCTTATACGGAAGCGAATCCGGTCCAGCGCACAGATTAGTAAAGAACACCACTTTCTCTCGTCCAGCAGGGATACCCGTCGCCGAATTTGGCTTTACTTCGTAGAACTCGAAGATGTTCTCCGACGCCCTATGTGAGATGATATCGGGTATCTTAAAGGCACCCTTCGGGTCGGGCTTCTTGGCCTTGCACCGTTGACTCAGAGAGAACCCGTTGAATCCCGCGTTCACGCTACCCAAGAACTGCCCCAACAGGTCACACCGGTGTAACCCGATCTGAAGATCGAAAAAATGCTTCGCCCCTGTTACCGGAAAAATTCCGCAGTCCACCACGTTGCCACGGCAATAGTGAGCGTGTATTCAGAGCTCGACCGCATGACCGGCCCGCCGAACCAGACCGTCGTCGTCCGTGCTCTCGCTCGGTGCTACACAGATTCTGGCCACGATTTCCCTTTCGATGGTTTTGGACGGTCTTGCAAGCTTCGCTGCAGTGCCACTGTGGGGTTCCGCCTCATACCTGCCGCCCTTGAGCTTACGATCTCTGGATCATTGGTTCCGAACCGCCCGGTGCGGGTCCAAGCGAGGACAACGACGATGGGCAAGTCGGCTCGCGCCACGGATGTGCAGATCGGCGCAACCGGTCCCATGAGGGTTTTCGCTACCGGGCGGTCGGCGACGCCCGCACCGGTTATCGGCATTCTCCGGAATCCTGTCGGTGCCGGGTGGGACCATCGCAGGACGGCAGATCGAGCATTTTTCCCATGCGATTCCGGATCATCCCCGTTCGGCTCCTCACCCGATCTGCTCAGACGACGGCTCGTCATCGCTGGCATCGACAGGATGCTGGATGTAGGAACCGAGGTCGAGCATGTCGGCAACTTCCGCGACTGCCTCAACCGCGAGATGGCGCCCGAAAGCGGTGACGTCGACGCCGAAGATCAAGAGGTGGCGGTCGGTGGGCGGATCGCGCAGCAGCGAGACATGCATGACCAGGCCGGCTCGGGTGGGTACCCCGACCAGCGGAGTGAGGTGGGTGACCACCGCTGTGGCAACGTCGTCGGCGGTGTGTCCCGAGGTCGGGCGCAGCTCGAAGATGCTGACGTCGTTGCCGAGGTCGCGCACGGGTTGGTCACCGCTGGCCCCATCCTCCGCTGCGGATGACTTGGCGACGAGGTCGAAGTGGCCCAGGTCATCGATCGTGGCGTGGGCACCCACGGCGTCGATCGCGTTCTGGTTGCGCTTGGTCCAGCCGGCGTCTGTTGATACCAGTAGCAGCTTGGGGTCCAGGACATCCTCGCCCAAGACGTGCACAGCTTCGCCCAAGACGTGCACAGCCGTGACGTTTCCGGCGCGGAAAAAGCGGGAGTGGCGGAAGTCGGACAAGAGGCTCACGACATGTTCCTGAATGGCACCCGAGATGTCCATCGGCGTCATTGTGGTTCGCCGCCAGCCGAGCTTAAAAACAGCCACGTTTGGTCCAAGATGTGAGTCTCCCATTAGTCTCCTCGTCGGGCTGTTGTGGTCTAGTTTCGAGGCTGCGGTGCTCGGTCTCCAGTCCTTCATCCCAACTGCTCCCGGGTTCCGGCGGCCGAACGCCTCCGGCTCCTACTCGCGGACGCTGCACTCCGTCGAGTCAGGCCAGGCGACAGTGTTTGTCTCCCTGGACCGCTTTTATCACTTGGCTGCAGCTAAGGCGATGGAAAGTGTGGAGCGGCCTGTTCGTTTCCGTCGGAGTTTACCTGTCGATCCCGATCGAACAGGAAAGCAACTATCTGGGCCAATGTGTTGGCGTTGGTCAATGCTTCTCCGACGTTGGTAACGGAGTGGTCCTCCAACCCTAGGAGGTGGAAGTACTCATGCGTGACGACGTCACGTTGGAGGTCGGCCGACGAAGCAAAGAACGGATCGCAAAGGCTGACTCGTGGATCAGGATCGGTGACCTGCGATGCGGCGAAGGGCGGCGTAGCAAACAATGCGCAGCGGCCGCCCGCTCCGTCATCGGTGACCGTGACCGGTTGCGCCAGGTTTCTGCCGATGAGATCGATGGTCGCGCGGAGGGCGTCGCGAAGCCCCGCGGCGAGGGGATCCGAACTCACGACAAGTCGCCTCGACAAAACCTGCAGATCGCGGTTGTGCGCAACGGTCAGAATTCCGCTTGCAAACGTTCTTGCAGGTTCGGGCAGGCGGTCGGCTGCGTCAATCTGGCTCTGCAGATCCACCAGTCGCGCCTGAACGTCGCGCAATGAGGACCGGCTGCGAGTATGCGCGGACGACATGAGGGTGGCCCTTGTGATGCCGCCCGCCGCGAGTTCGTCGTCCATGCTGCGGATGGTCCGCTTTCCCACGATGTTATCAGCTTGCTGCTGGATCGCGAAGTTGATGATGCGCCGAATGGCTTTGTAATGCAGTACGGCGGCGGCGGTTGCGGGTCCGTAGGTGAACGAGTTCTTCTCTTCGTCCGGAATGGCGATCAGCTCCAACGTCTCGAGCGCGAGCTGGACCTTCAGGACATGCGTGCCAACGCTGCCAGGCACGACATGCGAAGCGTCATTGACCAGCGCGGCGTTGAGCCGCTCGTCGTCCCGGAACAGTGCTGAGCGTAGGGCCATGAACTTCCTTACGATAGGGAGGCTTGGTGGATTGAGACACTGGCCCAGGTCCTGGGCGGTTCGTCGGCGTCCACCGAGCCGGCGGCAATGTCGGAGTTGTTGATGTACTTTGAGCGCGGCATCTAGCGACACTCCTACCCCCGACGGCGTGAAGGACGGCGCAAATCCGAGTTCTGATATGGGGTGAACGCCGTCGTTCGCCCTGTCCCGGTCGTAGTTGTAGCAGTACCTCCTTGTGTCTCACCGTGCGCGCGTGAAAGCCCCGAGCTAGAGATAGAGATGGTCGGCGTAGATCAACCGTGAAATCGACGCCTTCCCGTTCTGCCCGGGTTCGGGGTCGGTCGGTAGTGATTCGTACTCCTCGACGAGGACCCGGGCGTTGCGGTCCTCACCGGGTGTCATCAATCGGATAGCGGGGCCCAGTGGCAACACACCGCTCCAGGTGGCGGCGAACTTCGCCGGGTCGACGCCCTCGACGTCACAGTCGACTTGTTTGATCGTTGTCCAGTCGAGGTCCGATTTCGCACCCGGGTCACGGGTTTGCAGGCTGGCGCGGACCTGCCGGTTGGACGCCACCTGCGCCGTGAGGGTTTTCGCGGGGTCCGGGTTCGCAACAGTGGCATCGCGAGCGGGAATATTGGTGTAGGCGAAAACGCCGCTGGTGGTCACCCGCACCGTGTCCGCGTCGGGGCGACTGATGGTGGTGATCCGTTCGGGGAGCAGTTGAACGAAATCGGCGTTGAGAGGAAGAGATATGGTGCACTCCGGGATCGAGTTCGGTTGGTAGCGGGCGACGGTGAGACGCAGGAACGGCCAGGCGGCGTCGGCGGCGTCGAAGAGAGCATCGACAAACCACCGGCGGCGTCCCGGATGGAACTCGGGCCGATACAGGTAGGCGTGATAGACCCTGGCTTTTTCTTCTTCCTTCTCTTTTTCTTCTACTACAACGCGAGTGTGCGGACGGCCCGGTCGTTGTTGCGGGTCGAGGTTCAGTTCGAGGGCCCGCTGCTCCCAGGCGGGTAGCAGCGGCAGGTCGGTTGCGTTCGACAGGGCCGGTCCGATCAGGGCGGGATCTCTGCCCCATAGGCTGATGATGCCGCGATTGCTTTCAGGACCGTCGGCGGGGCCGGTCATGATGGCGAGCATTTCGTCGTCGCCGCTGGCGAACCAGGGCCGATCCAACCAGATCCGCACTCCACTTCTCCGGATCCGTCGAGTGGCGAACGGATGGTGAGGTTCGTGGTGTTCCTCCCAGAGGAACATCGGGATCACGTCGTGAACGACCGGGGGTGGGGGCGGTACCGAACTGAGGTGTTTGACCCTGGCGGTGTTTCCGGCCGAGTCGGAGTCCTCCGGTGAGGGCAGCTCGTCCAGGTTGAAGAACTCGCGGTAGCGAGAGGTCCCGTGGAGGCGGTAGTCGACGTTGCGGTAGCGGGTGTCTGGCAGCGTATGAATCACCGGACGTACCGGCACGCCGATGGGCCGCGAACCGGGTGCAGGCGCATCGACCGCGAGCACCGAGATCGTCTCGTCGTGTGCGATAGCCAGCTTCGTCACGATCGCGGTACGGGTGACGCGGATCGGGGCGGCAGAGGCCGGGTCGTCCACGAGATCGGTCCAGACCGCGCGTAGCTCGACTCCGTCCGTACTGGCGCCGTGGATGTCGAGCGTGCCATCCAGCTCGGCCGTGACGTTGTACACCGTGCGTGAGGGTGCGGTCAACGCGGTGATCATGGGTGGTTTGGCTGGACCCGGTGTGGCGTTGACCAGCCGGAGGTCGGCGCTCGGGGTCAGCCACCACAGCCATCCGTCCAGGGCTGCGCGCTCCAGCACCTTCCGGTCGTGCTCGCTGACTGAGGGGTCGTGCACGGCGTGGAAGCGCCACAGTCCCAGCCGTGCCAGGTGCTCCGGGTCGAGCGTCGAGGAGATGGCCATCCCGACCTGCTCGCCGGGTG
>JBGSWT010000152.1:0-9182 GCA_041751815.1 Pseudonocardiaceae bacterium | reverse complement strand
GGGCGACACATCCGACGGTACGTGCTGTCGCCGTCTGATACCTGAACAACCGGCAAATCAATCTCAAATTTATTTCGTCCCGCACTAGGGTTCCAATCGGTGATCAACGCAGTTTTTTTGGTACGCCAATAGACCCTCTTTGAAGAGCGAGGGTTCAGCCCGGCAGCATGTGACTTGCGAAGGATATCGGTTTTCATTTTGGCGTTCGGCTCGCGGGGAAGACTCCTTTCAGTCGAACACCGAAGCAGTCATTCACTTGGCACCCGTACTGTTCGCCACCCACCAGGAACAAGCCGGCTCGCCTGTGTGAGCTATCGGCTCGCCTCGAGGTTGCTGCGCCCATACCCTGGTCGCCCGGTTCACAGCTGGATCGGCCGACCAGGGGCGGGGGCGCAGGATTCAGCTACGAGAGGCGACCCCGGACGCGACGGGCAGGCCGGCCTCCACCCAGTCCTGAATACCGTCGGCGTACTTGCGTACATTGGTGTAGCCCAAGCTTTCGAGCTTGGCCGCAACTTGGCCGCTGTTGGAGCACGCCAGGTTCGAGCAGTAGGTGACGATCGGGGCGGCCTTATCCGGCAGCAGCGTGGCGGCGCGGTTGTCGACGTCGTCGGCCACCAGGTTGATCGCCCCCGGCAGGTGCTGCTGGGCGTAGTAGTTCTCCGGCAAAGCGTCGACCGGAACGACAGTACCGGCCTCGATCGCGGCCTGAAGTTCTGCTCGGCTGATGTGGGTCGTCATGGATCGACTTCCTTCCTTTACTGGACTACAGTCCGCTTATGTCGGTGAACACTATGGGACCGCAGTCCGGTTCGTCAAGTGTGGGGAGAGGCGATCCCCGACCGGAACGGGCTGACGCGGCTCGGAACCGACATAAGATCCTCAAGGCGGCGGCGCAGCTCTTCGACGAGTGCGGGGTGTCAGCAGTCAGCCTCGACGCAGTGGCCGCGGCCGCAGGAGTGGGCAAGGGGACAGTGTTCCGGCGATTCGGGGACAAGTCCGGCCTGGCGGCGGCGCTGCTCGATGACCGCGAACGCGAGCTACAGGGAGCAGTCCTCAGCGGTCCACCGCCCCTGGGTCCTGGTGCGACACCCGAGAACCGGATCGCCGCTTTTGTGACGGCTTATCTTGACTATGCGCTGGCCAACCTCGACCTGGTGGGAATGTCCGAGACCGCCAGTCCAGGAGCTCGCTACCGGATCGGCGCCTACCGCTTCTGGCGACAGCACCTGGGGGTACTGCTGCGTGAGGCCGGCTGTCAGCCGTCACCGGCGGGTGTTCTCGCGCACGCCCTGCTGGCTCCACTCGCCGCCGACCATCTTCGCGCCCAGCTCAATGACGGTGCGACCCCCGAGATGTTGAGCGAGACGTTGGCCCACTACGCGGCAGCGACGGTGACTCACTGTCGCCGCTGACCCTCGACACTGGCGATAGGCCGCGTCCGAGGACATCATCAACAGCGCTCAACATCGACGGCTGCCCACACCGCGGCCAATATCCGCCTGGTGTCAATCCCGGCCTCCAGCACACCCGTCTACGCGGTGAAACCGCCCAGCTCGCCGCACACGTAGTCGTGAGCCACCGCGGTGGCCGGGCCTGGCCGAACTCCGGTCCATTTTACTGTCGAAATGGGTAGCACAGCTCACCTAACCTGCGCTCACGCACGGTGCGTCATGGTCATCATGCATCGGCGTAAGCCGTTGGCGGTGGTTGGCGATTCGACCACGGGTCCTGGAAGCTTGCCAGCGAGCTGGGACATAGGCCCCGTCAGTACTCCAACCGTAGTTCACGATCTTACGGCGTGGCGGTCCTGGACGTAGAGCGGTCTGCGCTTGGTCGTCATCAGTTTGTGTCGCGAGATGACGCTCCTTAGCACAACCTGATCTACAACCTTGTACAGGGGCACAGCGCCACGGTGATCTACTCGCTGCGCGGGGAGAAGATGAATTTGGGATGGATTTGCCTATTGTTCAGGTATCGGAGGGCGATAACACGTACCGTCGTGTCGGCGATCGAACGCCGGTCGGATGGCAGCGGATACAGACGATGCAGGACATGCGGGGGCGAGGGAATTCATGTCGCACGAGATCACAGTCACCGCCGACATCAGCCGGGCGGAGCTTCAGGCCGTGATCGAGGCCGGTACTGTCGTTCCGGTCGACGCTCTGCCGGAGAGCTACTACGCGCAGCAGCACCTGCCGGGGGCGATCAACCTGGTCGCCGACGACGTCGCCGACCGCGCCGTCACGCTGCTGCCGGATAAGGCCGTAGCTGAATCCTGCCCCCCTGGTCGGTCGATCCAGCTGTGAACCGGGCGACCAGGGTATGGGCGCAGCAACCTCGAGGCGAGCCGACAGCTCACACAGGCGAGCTGGCTTGTTCCTGGTGGGTGGCGAACAGCACGGTGCCAAGTGAATGACTGCTTCGGTGTTCGACTGAGAGGAGTCTTCCCCGCGAGCCGAACGCCAAAATGAAAACCGATATCCTTTCGCAAGTCACATGCTGCCGGGCTGAACCCTCGCTCTCCAAAGAGGGTATATTGGCGTACCAAAAAAAACTGCGTTGATCACCGATTGGAACCCTAGTGCGGGACGAAATAAATTTGAGATTGATTTGCCGGTTGTTCAGGTATCAGACGGCGACAGCACGTACCGTCGGATGTGTCGCCCAATCGAACACCGTTCGGACGGCGGCGGGTACGGATCATTTAACATACGGGGGCAAGGGAATTCCATGTCGCACGAGATCACGACCACCGCTCGGTCGAGCTTAACCACCGCAGATAAATTCGGGACAGCTCCCGATGTTACCCACTTTGTCGACCTGACCCAGCACGAGATCCAGGCGTTGAAGACCCGGTACAACCTGGCCGACGCGCACACGCACCAGCGCCAGTCGCCCAGTCAGGACAAGATAGTCGAACGGCTGCCGGACCTGTGGTACGAATCCGAGGACAATCAGCAGGAGTATTATGAACGCTGCTTTATCCAGGCCTTCTTCCGGCTACACAAGCAGCCCACCGCCGCTAGCTTGGACAAGACATTGTTGTCGTACTCGGCCAGCGTGGCGACCATGGTCGCAGGACTGTACTGCGCGCAGCAGGGAAGATCCGTGGCGCTGATCGAGCCTTGCTTCGACAACCTTGTCGACCTACTCAAGAATATGCGGATCCCACTAGTTCCACTGCCCGAGCGATATCTGAGTGAGTCGACGACAATCTACGAGAATCTGCGGGATGTCAAAGCCGACGTACTGTACCTGGTTGACCCGAACAATCCGACCGGGTTCAGCCTGCTCAAGGACGGTCGACGCGGCTTCGAAGAGGTAATTCGGTATTGCAAAGATTATGATAAACTGCTACTTCTCGATCTGTGCTTCGCGTCCTTCGCGCTGTGCGATCCCCGGCATGACCGGTTCGACATCTACGAGCTGCTGGAGGGATCTGGCGTATCTTATGCGGCTATCGAGGACACTGGCAAGACCTGGCCGGTGCAGGATGCCAAGTGCGCGATGATCACGGCAAGCGAGGACATCCGCGAGGACATCTACAACATTCACACCGCCGTGCTGCTCAACGTTTCCCCGTTCGTGCTTAACTTCCTCACCTGCTACGTCGATGATTCCATACAAGACGACTTCGCCTCGGTCCGCGACGTGATGGCCAAGAACCGGGAAACCGCTCGGGAGATGCTGGCCGGCACCATCCTCGAGTACGTCGATCCCGTCGTGGAAACGAGTGTCGCTTGGTTCCGGCTGACCACTCCCAACATAGGGGCCACCGAACTGCAGAAACGGTTGCTTGCTGAGGAGATCTACGTCCTGCCGGGCATCTACTTCTACTGGAGCCAGCCGGAGGCGGGCGAGCGCTATATCCGCATCGCCTTGGCCCGCTGCCCCGAGACGTTCACGGCAGCTATGGTCGCAATGCGGAAGGTTCTCGACCGCCATGGCTGGTGAAGCTGTGATCGATACTGTCACATTTCTGGGCATGCACTCCACCAACGATATAATTCGCGGTTCCTGCAAGACCTTCTTCGCTCAGCGATTGCACGACGAGATCTGGATGAGCCTCGAGCACGTTGGCTGGTGCGACGACATTGTCTGGCAATTCCCCCGCGAAGTGCAGGACGCTTACTATCCGTTCATGGATACGCTGCACACCGATATGGCCATTCGCCGGGTCGGCTACGATGAGCTGGATATCGGCGCCGCACTCACCAACCCGGCGTTGACAGAGTTACCGATGTGCGAGCGGCTGCTGATAGGTATGGTGGTGCGTCACAACGCGGTGCTATACACCGTGAACCCCCGGCTGTGCCAACGCCGAGATCTGCCCGTGGTGGCCGTGCCGGTGGTCCAGGAGAAGCAGTTCCCCAAGTACCTGGAACGGCTTTACCGGGTGTCGCTGGTGCTTCGGCTGTCTCCCGAGGCGTTGTGAGGTAGGAAGTGTACTCAGGAACCATTACACCGCTCATCACACCGCTAGACGACACTGGTGCTGTCTCCGAGCGATGTGTGGGGCGCCTGATTGACTCGCTGCGTGATCACGTCACCGCGTTGATGCCGGCGCTTAGCTCTGGCGAGGGTTGGGCGCTGACCGGTCAGCAATGGCTGCAGATGGTCACGGCCACCTTGGTCCATTCGAGAGGATTGCCGGTGCTGGTTGGCGTTCTGCTGTCCGATACGCCCGCGGTGATCTGGCGTGCTGAGCAGGCAGTGACGTTGGGTGCCGACGGCGTTGTGGTGACCGCACCCTTTGGCGGTGAGATCACGCAGGAGCAGATCTACCAGCATTATGCTGCGATCCGCGTCGCGGTCGCGGTTCCACTGTTCGTCTACAACGAGGCGCTCATCTCCGGAAACCACATCGAGTTGGACACCCTGGTGCGAGTCAGCCAGCTGCCCGGTGTCGTCGGTATCAAGGAGTCCAGCGGCTCACCGGAGTTGACTAAGCGCATTGTGGATGCCGTCCCGCAGGTACCGGTCTTCCAAGGCTGGGAACATCTTCTGCTAGACACTGGTGATGTGGCCGGGTTCGTCGGACCGTTGGCCAACCTTGATCCCGGGCTGTGCAATCGTATGTTGGCCGAGCCCACTGGTCAGCGGCAGGTAGAGATCAACGATGCATGCCTCCGCTATGGGCTGCATGATGACGACTGGTACCGGTCGGTCAAGGCCGAACTCATGCGCCGCGGCATCCTGGACACCGACCGTGTGACGCTGGCCACCATGAAACCTGTCTCTGGCAAAGGAGACAAGTGATATGACGTGCATCTTGGCGAGCTGCAAGACCACCGATACCCGGCTGCCCCGCGACCCCACCACACTCGTCATCTTTTCCGACCTGAACTGTTCGTTCGCCCATCTTGCGATGTATCGGCTGCATCAAACCCGCAGCCGACTTGGCCTCGACGGCGAGCTCCGGTTCGAGCATCGCGCTTTTCCGTTGGAATTATTCAATCGCAGTGTCAACGAGCGCCCCGGCATCGACTCCGAAGTTGCAGTGGTGGGTGCACTTGAGCCACGCGCGGGCTGGCGCCTTTGGCAGGGCCCGGACTGGACCTACCCAGTAACCATGTTGCCCGCCCTGGAAGCCGTACAGGCCGCGACGGCGCAAGGATGGCACGCTGGTGAACAGCTCGACCTCGCACTACGTCGTGGATTCTGGGCCGAAGGCCGCTGCATTTCTCAACGTCACGTCATCCTCGACCTGGCCGCCACCACCGGGGCGGTCGATGTTGATCGGTTGGCTACCGCCCTCGACACTGGCTCTGCCCGTTCTGCGGTCATGGATCAGTTCCATGCCGCCCAGAACGGTCGGGTCACCTGCAGTCCGCATGTGTTTCTACACGATGGAACCAATCTCGCCAACCCCGGTATCCGTGCGCGCTGGCAAAACGGCGGATTCGGCGTAGGTTTCCCCGTGATCGAGGCCGATGACACGCGCGTGTATGACGATCTACTTCATCACGCCGCTGAGCTTGCTGGGACTGGTCGATTTTCCGGAGCGTAATAACGAGGCAGGGAGGTATTGTGAAGACGACAACCCGCGAAAGTGACTTCAAGCGGCTATTCCTATACAACCGGTCCCTGCCTTGCGCCGACACAGTGGCCCGTATTGAAGAGATTGAACATACCTGGATCATTCCTTTGGTGTCCTCCATCGAAGCTGACACGTCCACATTGACCTCACGCACCGAGTGGGCACGGGCGCTGGACAGCCTGCTTGCCCAGGAACGAGCTGGATCCGCGGCCAGCGACTATCTCGCGGAGGTAGCCAGCCGAGAACAGTTCACAGTCGTCGTGACTGAGTTCGCTTTAGATGGCTTGACAGAAGCGCAGAATTTTTTCCCGGCTGTCGCCCGGCTGCCCATCCGAGCGCAGATGCCGCTGATGCGCGTACTTATCGACGAGTTCGGCTGTGGAAACCTCCAGCAGGCACATTCACAGCTGTACCGAAACCTGCTCATCGAGCTGGGGCTGCCGCTGGACCTGAACAGCTACTTGAACCGTACCAGTGATGAGACTTATGCGTTCCTGAACGTCTTTTACTGGCTTGCCCAGCGTGCAACGCATGTGGAATATTTTCTCGGTGCGCTCGCTTATCTAGAAGCAAGCATACCCACCGTGTTCACCTACTATGCTCGTGCTTGCGAGCGACTGGGGATCGAAAACAGACAGTATTACACGGAACATGTACACATAGACAGCTTTCACATGCAGGAGATGCAGGTCGCTATCCGGGAGTACGAGACGGCCTGCGGTGTGGATTCGACTCGCTTGTGGGTCGGGGCGCGCCTGTTATCCGAACTCATCGGCACGGCCTTTGAGGTCGCAGTTGAGCGTGCTCGAGAATTGGTGTAACCGATGAGCAAACGGGATCGGAAGATCGAACAAATTTCTGATGAATCGATTCGCGTTCGGATCGGTGGGCAGGAATTCGTGATTGCAGCAGCATGCTCGCACCGCCAAGGCCGGCTCCTATACGGCCACCTCAACGAGCGCAGCTTGCGCATCACATGCCCGCTACACCACTCGACGTTCGACCTAGCCACAGGGTGCCCGCTGTCCGGCCCGGCAAGCGAGCCACTCCGCGTCGAGGTAATGGAGGACAGACACCATGAATAAGATGATTACTGAAACGCCAGGTTACGAGCCGGAGCAGGTGTGGCTCCCCGCGTCCGAACAACTCATGGAGTGGGACACGAACTTCCATAACTTACTCCTCGGTGATGAGCTGCGCATGGCCGCCTTTCGCGCCGCTATCGACGAGGTAATATACCCCGGGTGTACCGTCCTTGACCTTGGCGCCGGTACAGGGATCCTCGCTGAGTGGGCGCTGCGCGCGGGAGCAAGGACTGTATATGGGATCGAGCTCAACGAGTCGCTGCTGGAATCTGCGGTGGAACGTGTCGCGGCGGCGGGGTATTCTTCCCGATTCCGCCCGGTCTTGGGGGTGTCTTTCGATGTGAATCTATTTGAACCCGTCGATGTCATCGTCTCAGAGACCATGGGGAATCTCGCTGACAATGAAGGGTTCGTCGACATCCTCAAGGACGCGCGTCAGCGATTCTTAACTGCCGGTGGTGTGATGATACCAAGCCGAGTAGAGAGCTACCTCGTGCCGGTGGCCGCCGAGCGGGCGCACGCTGAGGTACAGCGGGCAGACCCGCGGGGCGGAAACGGCCGAGATAATTTCGTCCGACAATTGCGCCAACGGAAGGCACGAGGCCCATTTGACTTCTACTATGACGCGATCATCCCGACCAGAAGTCACCTGTCCGAGCCAAGCCTGGCCCGACAATACATGTTCAAGGACGAGGAGACGGCTACCTATGAACTCCAGTTGACTTACAGGGCCCAGCGCACAGGCTTGTTGACCGGCTTCAAAGGCTATTTTATGGCGACATTGTCGGACACTGTGAAACTGGATATATCAGGTGACGACATCGCAGGACGGACGACGTCTGACAGCTGGAAACACTGTTATCTTCCGGTGGAGGTTCCCTGTCCTGTACAGCCTGAAGACCGGATCAACCTTACCTTCAGCCGGTCGCGACCAGCGGCTGCTTCCGGCCCGTTCCACCAGACCTATCGATGGGAAGGAAAAGTCATCTCCGCCGGCGAGACGGTGGCCCGCTTCTCGCAGCGAACGACCAGCGCGCCCTGATGCTCCGGGCCATTCACCGACCATGCACTTGACCGAGGTGGGAGTCGCGTTATTTGACGGTGATCAGGCTCGACCGCAGAGTGCCTTGGATCAGACTGCGAGTGTGAGCTCGGCGAAGCTGCCGACAGTTGATGCCTCGGGTCGCCATCCAGGCCGAGTGCGTAGTGGCCGCGGCAAGTAGCGGTTCGCGAGGTGTCGGGCGGCGGCGGTGTAGGTGTCCCCGCTGGTGGCGTCGGTCGTAGTGGGCGCGGGTTCCGGGTGAGCGGGTGCGCAGGAGCAGCGCCCGGAGGCAGCCGGCCTGGCAAAGCCGGCTGCCTCTGCCAGGTCACGCGTCGTGGCCGCCTCCGCTGACACCCGCGGGCTCCTGCCGGACATCGACGAATGGTCGCTGCCAGCGTGAGCGCCCTGACCGGCATCTTCTCCAGGTTCGCTTCGCAGCAAGAATGCCGGTGACTACCTGTACCACAGCGGCAACGACCGTGACTGCCGCGACGAGAGTCCAATCGTGAGAGGAGTCACCAGTGCGAGGATGCTGCCGATCGACAAGGCGCCTGCGATTCATGCCTTCGACGTCCAGGCATCTATGACGTGGAGCACGCGGCTGACCTTGGACAAGTTTGGTCCGGCCATCTCCAGACATACCCGGGACGGCCGCAGTCGATGCCCGCCTTGACGCTTCATCGCTGGCAGAGCAGTACGGCCAGCTCCTGGACGGAGTTACCACTCGTGACGCTCACGACGTGGACAGCGGGCGTTGGCCGTGGTGGAGTCAGCGTCGGTCGATCCGGCTACAGACGGGCGGGGCGGTCAGGGGGAAGACCAGTGCCTGGACCTCCGCTGCTGTCAGCCTGTCGCCACCGGTGGTGGGATCGTGGGATCGGCGTGCCGTCCGGCAGAAAGAGGCAGATGAGCGGCGCAGCGGAGCTCGCGGTCCCCGCGCAGGTGGACTGCCCGGTCCCGGCCCGGGCACCGGTGACTGGCGTGACGCGCTGGCTGCTGGCGAACCGGGTGC
>JBGSWT010000151.1:0-1754 GCA_041751815.1 Pseudonocardiaceae bacterium | reverse complement strand
CTGGCCGGCGCCTACCTCGCCGGGGTCCGGCGGCTACAGCTGCGCGGCGACGCCTGGCCGGTCGGCCGCACCGTGGCCTGGCTCACCGGCTGCGCGACCATCCTGATCGCCACATCCTCGGGTATCGGCCGGTACTCCATGGCCATGTTCAGCGTGCACATGGGTGTGCACATGTTGCTGTCGATGCTGACCCCGATCCTGCTTGTGCTCGGTGGACCGGTGACCCTGGCGCTGCGGGCCCTGCCTCCTGCGGGCAAGAGCAACCCGCCGGGACCGCGGGAGTGGCTGCAGGCGTTCACCCACTCCTGGATCGTGCGGATGTCCACGCACCCGTTGATGGCCCTGAGCATGTACATCGCCTCGTTCTACGTCATGTACTTCACCGGCCTCTACGACGCCGCCGCGCCGTCACACTGGGCGCATCTGGTGATGAACGCGCACTTCCTGCTGATGGGTTACGTCTATTACTGGCTCATCGTCGGCATCGACCCGGCGCCCCGCCGGTTGCCGTACCTGAGCAAGCTCGGCCTGTTGGTGGCCGCGATGCCCTTCCACGCGTTCTTCGGGATCTCACTGATGGGCTCGGACACCGTGATCGGTGGTGACTTCTACCGGGCGCTGGCTTTGCCCTTCGTGCCCGACCTGCTGGCCGATCAGCGGGTGGCCGGAGCGATGGCCTGGAGCTTGGGCGAGATCCCGATGGTGGTGGTGCTGGTGGCGCTGCTGGTGCAGTGGGCGCGCTCCGACGCTCGCGAGGCCCGCCGATTCGACCGCAGGGCCGAATCAGACGGCGATGCCGAGCTGGCCTCCTACAACGAGCTGCTTGCCCAGCTCGCCGAGCGCCCCCCTGCCCGCGACAACAGATGAGTCCCGGCGACGCCATTCGGAGCCGAAACGCAGTTGAGGGACGCTTAAGGACCGCCGTTCGGAGCCGAATTGCGGTTCGAGGCCGGAGCGGGAACGCGGGTAGCACGCAGAGCCGACAATTGCGGGTTTCGACTGGGTGCGGCGAGCTAGTTGTGCACATTGAGCCCGCCATCCCCATGTCGATCATGGCTCGCTACCGGAGCCATCCCTGACCGCGCAGCCTTGGCGGTACCGGCCGAGGGGGTCGGTTCCCCGCCGCAGACGGCGTGGAAGGTGCACAGGAGGGCATGTGAGATGAGAGAGACACCGGTGACCGTGGTGGGAACGCTGGTCAGTGACATGCGACCACGCCGAGTTGGTCCAGACGGGACGCTCGTGCTCAATTTCCGGGTCGCGAGCAACGAGCGTCGTTTCGACAAGACGTCCGAGTCATGGGTGGACGGCGAGAGCCTCTACCTGTCGGTGAACTGCTGGCGCAGGCTCGCCGAGAACGCCGCCTCCCTGGTGAAGGGTGATCCGGTGATTGTCAGTGGAAAGCTGCGCACCCGGGAATGGACCACCGAACAGGGCGAGCGCCGATCGGCCGTCGAGCTAGAGGCCAACGCGGTCGGCCCCGACCTGGCCCGCTGCGCGGCGACGGTGCGTAAGCAGCGCCGGGAGCAGCCGCCGAGTACCGGCGACGTAGACGCCGGGGTATCAGCCGGTCAAAACCTGTCCAACCAGGCGGATCTGCAGGACAGCGCGGACCCAGCGTATGAGGTGAGCCTGTCCGAACTCGCCGAAGCGGCCCGGCCGCTGGTGCCTGTTCCGGCCTGAACCGCGTGCCGGGACCGGGCTGGGGTCGGCGGCGCTGCCCGGTCCCGGCGCCGACCTCTACGATCGCGGCC
>JBGSWT010000150.1:0-3343 GCA_041751815.1 Pseudonocardiaceae bacterium | reverse complement strand
GCGCGAGGTGACGGCCGGGCCGGTGGCACCGTCGAGCACCCGCACGGGCACACCGTGGGCGCGCAGTCCACACGCCAGGGCGAGCCCGGTGGGACCGGCACCGACGACAAGGACAGGGCGAAAGGACATGGCAACCTCCTTGGTGTTAGCTACTAACATATGTTAGTAGCTAACACCAAGGAGGGAAGGGGCAGCGCGGACGGCGCCGGGATTGGTCCTCACGCTAGCGTTTCACAACCGGGGGATTGTGAGACGAGTCGGCAAGATCATCACCCGAGGTCAACTCACGCCGCTCGGTGCATCAAAACTCATCTCAGAACGCCACAGCCGGCCTTGACTTTATGCGACGGTTTTTGAGACGGTCCGGTGGTGGCGACCGAACACGTGGACCTCATCGCGTACCTGCGGGTCAGCTCAGAGGCGCAGGACACCCAACTTCAGCGCGACGCGCTGACCGAAGCGGGATGCACCAAGTTCTTCGAGGACAAGATCTCCAGCCGCAAGACCGACCGGCCGGGGCTGGCTGCGGCCCTGGAGTACCTGCGCCGCGGCGACACCCTCGCGGTGTGGAAGCTCGATCGTCTCGGCCGGTGGGTCAAGGAAGTCCTGACCATCGCCGACGAGCTGCACGAGCGTGGGATCGGCGTGCGCATCCTCACCGGGACGCTCGCCGGCACCTACACGCCGACCGGCGAGGGCAAGTTCTTCTTCACCATCATGGCCGCGTTCGCTGAGCTGGAACGCGACATGATCCACCAGCGCACGATGGCCGGGCTCGCCGCGGCCCGCGCACAAGGCCGAGTCGGCGGCCGACCCAGCGTCATGGACCCAGACAAGGTCGCAGCCGCAACAGCTCGTCTCGCCCGAGGCGAGAGCCCCACCCAGATCGCCACGGTGCTCGGAGTGTCCCGCGCGACGCTCTACCGGCACACCGACGTCGTCACAGCACGCGTCCAGATCTGAGCGATAGACCCGGCCGGAAGCCACCGGCGTTTTTTTGCACCGGTTGGACCTTCAACCCCCCGTACGCGATCTCGTCGCTGCCCGGCGACCGTGGTGTTGCGCCGCCGCGACCTCGACCCAGTGGATCTGGTGGTGTTGCGCGGATTGCCGGTGACTGCATTGCCGCTCACCGTCCTTGACGCGGCGACCGCGCTGGGCAACGACTCGGGGCGGTCGCTGGTGGACCGGGCATTTGCAGCGCCGAGTGTCATTCGCGGAGCTGCATGCCGCGTATTGCCGATCATTTGGCAGGCACGGGTCGCCGTGGCTGGGACGGGTGCTGCGGCAAGCGGCGGACGGGGCGTGCTCGCAAGCCGAACGGGTCCTACACCGGCTGCTACGGGGAGCCAAGATCGACGGCTGGGTGGTGAACCACCTGGTGATGCTGTCCGGGATCGAGTATTGGATCGACGTCGCTTTCCTGGCACGTCCTAGCGGGGTGGACTGTGCTGCGCTTCACCTGGCACGACCTGACGTCCCGGCCTCAGACTGTCATAGCGCAGATTCGGGCGGCCTTTCAATGATGATCGCGGTCTGTGTGCCTCAGGCGACATGTCGTGTCGTCCTAGGCGCCCAAACCGTGATCATGGGTCGGGCCGGGCTAGCGCACCGCTCGGAAGACCAGGAGGGTCCGGGCCGGGACCGTCATCCGGGTACCCGCCCGCCTGCTTCGCCGCCGGGTAGGCACGCCGTCCGGCGTCCCGGTGTCCAGCACCGGCGCGTAGTGCTCGCCGCATTCCGGTCCTGGCAGGGTAACCATGATCGGGTGAGCACCGGCGTGCAGTATCAGCAGCCACGAGTCGGTGGCCGGTTGCGGCGGGTGCGATCGCACGTCGGCGCCGTTGATCCACATGCCAAGGGTCTGCCGGTGGCCGTCTCGCCAGTCGTCGAGTTCCATTGGCCGGCCGTCGGGACAGAACCAGACGAGATCGGGCGCGCCGCTGGGGGCCGTGCGGCCCTCGAAGAATTCGGGTTGGCGTAGCGCGGGGGTCGCCGCGCGCAGGGCGAGCAGGCGGTGAGTGAAAGTGGTCAACGTGTCGGCGGTGTCGGTCTCGGTGTCTGGTGACCAGTCCAGCCAGGAGGTCTCGTCATCCAGCCGGTAGGGATTGTTGTTGCCGCCTTGAGTGCGCCAGCGCTCGTCGCCAGCCAGCAGCATGGGAGTGCCGGTGGACAGCGCCAGGGTCGCCAGCAGGTTGCGGGCCTGGCGGCCACGCAGGCTGCGCACCGCCGGATCGTCGGTCTGCCCTTCGACGCCGCAGTTCCAGGACCGGTTGTCGTCGGTGCCGTCGGCTCCGCCTTCACCGTTGGCCTCGTTGTGCTTGCGGTTGTAGGAGACCAGGTCGCGCAGCGTGAACCCGTCGTGGGCGGTGACGAAGTTGATCGACGCCCACGGTCGGCGTCCACTCGGCGCGTAGAGGTCCGAGCTGCCCGCCAATCGGGAGGCGAGCTCACTGACGCCCGGTACACCGCGCCAGAAGTCGCGCACGACGTCCCGGTAGCGCCCGTTCCACTCGCAGTAGTCCGCAGGGAACCCACCGACCCGATACCCATCGGCGGTGGCGTCCCAGGGCTCGGCGATGAGCGTGCGGGTGCACAGCAGCGGGTCGGAGGCGATCGCCGTGAGCAGTGGCGCATCGGGGTGAAACCGCCCGCCCCCGGGCCGCCCCAGAACGCTGGCCAGGTCCAGCCGGAACCCGTCGACTCCCAGCTCACCCGCCCAGTACCGCAGCGCGTCGGTGACCAGCCGGACCACCGTGGGCGAGCCGGAATCCAGGGTATTGCCACAGCCGGTGAGGTCGCGCTGCAGGTAATAGGCGCGCGCGTCCAGCCCGCGATAGGCCAGGGTGGGACCGTCCACGTCACCTTCACAGGTGTGGTTGGCCACCACGTCGACGATGACCTCGATGCCGGCGGCGTGCAGCGCAGCCACCATGGTGCGGAACTCGTCCACCTCGGCGCCGGGCACCGCGGCGTACCCGGGATGTGCCGCGAGCAGGGCCAGCGGGGAGTAGCCCCAGTAGTTGCCCGATCCGGCTTGCAGCAGGGTGGCTTCGGCGCAGGACGCCGACACCGGCAGCAACTCCACGGTGGTGACCCCCAGGCCGGTGAGGTAGGAGATCACGGCGGGGTGCGCCAGCCCCAGGTAGGTGCCGCGGTGCTCGGGCGGCACCTCGGGGTGGCTGCGGGTGAAGCCACGTACGTGCAGCTCGTAGAGCACGGTCTCTTCCCACGGCACATCGGGTCGGGTGCCGGTGTCCGGGCCACCGGGCGCGGTGACCACCGATACCGGGACGCTGCCCAGCGAGTCGACATCGGAGCGGGGCCCGGCGGGATTGCCTCG
>JBGSWT010000149.1:0-2414 GCA_041751815.1 Pseudonocardiaceae bacterium | reverse complement strand
GCAGTGGCAACAGTCCTTCGACTCCTGGCGGCAGGCCAACGCGTCCGGGTCCGCGCTGTTCGATCGCCTCATCCGCCGGGAACTGCCCGCCGGCTGGGCGGAGAAGCTGCCCACCTGGGAGCCTGGTGCAAAAGACGTGGCGACCCGCAAGGCGTCCGGGGAGGTGCTCTCGGCGATCGGAGAGGTGCTGCCGGAGCTGTGGGGTGGCTCGGCGGACCTCGGTGAGAGCAATCTCACCACGATCAAGGGCGCCGACTCGTTCGGCCCCGAGAAGACCTCCACGAAGATGTGGACCGCGCAGCCCTACGGCCGCACGCTGCACTTCGGGGTGCGCGAGCATGCCATGGGCGCGATCCTCAACGGGATCGTGCTGCACGGGCCGACCCGGCCCTACGGCGGCACTTTCCTGATCTTCAGCGATTACATGCGCCCGGCGGTGCGGCTGGCCGCGCTGATGGCGGCACCGACCATCTACATCTGGACACACGATTCGATCGGTCTCGGTGAGGACGGTCCGACCCACCAGCCGGTCGAGCACCTGGCCGCGCTGCGAGCCATCCCTGGGCTCGACGTAGTCCGTCCGGCAGATGCCAACGAGACCGCGGCGGCGTGGAAGGCACTGCTGGAGAAGGGCACGCGGCCTACCGGGCTGGCCCTGACCCGGCAGGGCGTGCCCGTGCTGGAGGGCACCGACGCCGCGGGTGTCGCCCGCGGCGGTTACGTGCTCACCGACACCGCACCCGACGTCGGCGGCGGACTGCCCGACCTGCTGTTGATCGCCACCGGCTCCGAGGTGCAGTACGCCGTCGCCGCCCAGCAGACGCTGTTGGGCGAGGGAATCACAGCCCGGGTGGTGTCGATGCCGTGCGTGGAATGGTTCGACGAGCAGGGCCAGGCCTACTGCGACCAGATACTCCCGCCGTCGGTGAAGGCGCGGGTGGCTGTCGAGGCCGGCATCGCGATGCCGTGGCACCGTTTCGTCGGCGATCACGGCGAGGTGGTCTCGCTGGAGCATTTCGGTGCCTCCGCCGACTGGAAGACCCTGTACCGAGAGTTCGGGTTCACCGCCGAAGCGGTGACCGACGCGGCCCGTCGTACTCTGGGTCGTATCCGCGACTGACACCCTCTAGCGAGCGGGAGGACCCCTCGTGAGCAGCGTCGATACCTTGCAGGCCCTGTCCGAGGCAGGCGTGGCGATCTGGCTGGACGATCTGTCCCGGCAGCGGGTCAACTCGGGCAACCTAGCCGACTTGATCCGCGATCGGCACGTCGTCGGGGTGACCAGCAACCCGACGATCTTCGCCGGTGCGGTGACCCACGCCGACGACTACGCCGAACAGGTACGCGGGCTGGCCGCTCGCGGCGCGTCGGTCGACGAGGCCGTCCGTGAGATCACCGCGGCCGACGTGCAACTGGCCTGCGACGTGTTCAGCGGGACCTGGGAGACCACCGGCCGGATGGACGGCCGGGTGTCGCTTGAGGTCAGCCCCCAGCTGGCGCACGACACCGATGCCACCCTCGCCCAGGCCGCAGAGCTGTGGAAAGTGGTCGACCGACCCAACCTCATGATCAAGATTCCGGCGACAGCGGAGGGCCTGCCTGCCATCACCGGCACGCTGGCCGACGGGATCAGTGTCAACGTCACCTTGGTCTTCTCGGTACAGCGCTATCGCGAGGTGATAGCGGCCTTCTTCGCCGGCCTGGAGCGGGCCAGCGCCAACGGGCACGACCTGAGAACGATCGCGTCGGTCGCGTCCTTCTTCGTCTCCCGGGTGGATACCGAGGTGGACAAGCGGCTGGAGGCGATCGGCACCGATCGGGCCCTGGCGCTGCGCGGGCAGGCCGCAGTGGCCAACGCCCGGCTCGCCTACGCCGCCTACCAGCAGGAGTTCGCGACGCAGCGCTGGGCTCGCCTGAAGGAGGCCGGGGCGCGGCCGCAGCGGCCACTGTGGGCGTCTACCGGGGTGAAGAACCCGAGCTATCCGGACACCAAGTACGTCACCGAACTGATCGCACCGGGGGTGGTGAACACGATGCCGGAGAAGACGCTGCTCGCCCTCGTAGATCACGGCGAGGTGCCCGGCGACCAGGTGTCAGGCACCGCCGACCAGGCTCAGCGCACCTTCGACGAGCTGGCCGAGGTCGGGATCGACCTCGACGACGTGTTCGTCGTACTCGAGCGCGAGGGTGTGGAGAAATTCGACGCATCCTGGGTCGAGCTGGGCGAGACGGTCGCAGCACAGCTGACCAAGGTTGCACCACAGCCGGGGGCCTGACGCCGATGCCGCAACTCGCCGTCGACATCTGCTCCCCCGCCCTGGCGGCGCAAGCGCAGCCCTGCGTCGACAAGCTCGTCGAGCAACAGGTGGCCTCGGCGCTCGCCGGCCAAGATCCGACGCTGTGGGGTCCCCAGG
>JBGSWT010000148.1:0-3721 GCA_041751815.1 Pseudonocardiaceae bacterium | reverse complement strand
CGAGCGCGGAGACCACGGCCAGCGCGGTGAGAAACACCCGCGTCGCCATCGCCGTCTGCACCCCGATATCGCGTACCCGCCCGGCCCGGTAGCCGAACTCGGCGGCCTCGGCCTCGGGCCGTCCGAACAGCTTCACCAACGTGGCGCCCGGCGCGGAGAACCGCTCGGTCATCTGGGTCGACATCGCCGCGTTGTGCGTCGAGGCCTCGCGTCGCAGGTCGGCCAGCCGGACACCCATCCGGCGGGCCGGCAGCACGAAGATCGGCAACAGCACCAGGGCCAGCAGGGTGACCTGCCAGGACAGTGTGAGCATCACGATCAGCGTGAGCACTAGCTGAATGACATTGGTCACCACCCCGGACAGCGTGGAGGTCAATGCGGTCTGCGCGCCGATCACGTCGTTGTTGAGCCGGCTGACCAGCGCCCCGGTGCGAGTTCGAGTGAAGAACGCCACTGGCATTCGTTGCACGTGCTCGAACACCGCGCGACGCAGATCGAGGATCAGTCCCTCGCCGATCCGGGAGGACTGCCAGCGCGAAGCGAGCCCCACTCCGGCGTCGATCACCGCCACGACGGCGATGAGGACGGCCAGTCCCACTACCAGCGTCACCCCGGCGCGCCCGACGATGCCGTCGACTACCCGCCCGGCCAGCACCGGGGTGGCGACGGCCAGCGCTGCCGATACCGTGCTCAGCCCAAGAAAGATCAGCAGAGCCACCTTGTGCGGTGTGGCGAACACGACGATCCGACGCAGCGTGCCCGGCGCTAACGCCCGGGACCTTGCATCCTGGCGCATCGAGCTCCGCAACAGGCTCCTCGAGTTGTCCATCCACTGTCCTCCGCTGCACCCACGACCTAGGTTTCGTCAACGCTGCAACGTCGTAAGCGTTGTAAGCACCCGGGGTGTTCCTCGGTTCCCGGGGACCTCGCGCGACGCGGTAGCGCGCGCACGCGCGCTGTGGCCGTTCATGGTGATTCTCGACGCAGCTGAGGTTACTGTTAGGGCGAACGACCAAGTCGCCTGACCAAGGCGGACGCCCAAGCAACGAGGAGTCGTCATGTCGGTCCGGACAGCGGCGGATCGCGGGCGGCAGGTCCGGCTGCAGCTGCTCAGTGCTGCCGCCGAGCTCATCGCTGAGCTGGGCTGGAATGCGGTGAGTACCCGAGTCCTGGCCGAGCGGGCGGGCGTGACGCCTGGACTAATTCATTACCATTTCCCGTCCCTGCAGGCATTGCTGCGCGACGCCGCCCTGGGCATGGTAAGCGATCTACTGTCTGGCGCTGAGTCTATTCTCGACGACGCCCGAGCCCTCGATGACGCCCGAGCTCTCGACGCCGGCGTGGAAATGATGCTCGGCTCGCTCGACGCCTACACCGGAAACGACCGGGCGTCGTTGCTGTTCACCGAGACCTATCTGGCTGCGATCCGCGATGAGACTTTACGCATCGAGCTCATCGTCCTGATCGACGAATTCCGGCGGAAGCTGGCCCGGTGGTTGCGCGACCACGGCTCGAACACACCCGATGACACCGCTGCTGTGCTGGCCGCGGCAATTGACGGGGTGATGCTGCACAGGGCGCTGAATCCGCGGCTGACCTCCTCTGCGGTCGCACCGGTGCTGTGCAGGCTCGTGGCCCGGGGAGGAGAGTGAGATGAAAGTGGGTTGCGGAAGCCGCGACGTCGACGAGTCTGGCTGGCCGACGCGCAGGAATGAATCACGCACGCGTCGAGCGAGCCGGAACCAGGATCGTCCTGAACCTGACGAGCCTGCCCGGAGCAGCCAGGTACGTCGGCACCGCACTGGCGGGGAAGTCACACGCCAGCGTCGAAAGAGATCAACCGAGAAGCCTCCGCCGCACTGCCCATGACGCCGGCACCCGAATCAGGTGTGATACCGGCGTCCGGCAGCGCGGCTACTTCTTCTTCGTGCGAGTAGCACCGCCGCGGCCACGTAGCGTCACCCCGGACTCCGAGAGCACCCGGTGCACGAAACCGTACGACCGCCCGGTCGACTCAGCGAGCGCCCGGATGCTGGCGCCCTTCTCGTACTTCTTCTTCAGGTCCGATGCAAGCTTATCCCGGGCGACGCCGGTGATCCGGCTGCCCTTCTTCAGGTCGGCCACCTCGAAACGCCTTCCTTTCAGACTGGAAGAGCCGGTCACGGCCCTTGCCGCAATGATCGACCACGTTAGCGATCTCCGCCAGACGATCTCCGGGTGGATCTGTGAACGGTAAGGCAGCGGGGCCGAACACCTGCTAGGCGGCATCCACCACGATGCTATCCAGCCGTTGCCACGCGAGTACCCTCCGTGACAGAGCGGGTGCCGGTCAGGCCAGCTGTACCAGGTCAAGATAGTCGGCGCTCCAGTGATCCTCGGTGCCGTCGGGTAGCAGAATCACTCGCTGAGGATCAAGGGCCTGCACCGCTCCGGGGTCGTGGGTCACCAGCACCACCGCGCCGGAATAGTGGTGCAGGGCGTCGAGCACCCGCTCCCGCGAGACCGGGTCGAGGTTGTTGGTCGGTTCGTCGAGGAGCAACACGTTGGCCGCGGAGGACACCAGTGCCGCCAGCGCCAGCCGGGTCTTCTCCCCGCCGGACAGCGTTGCAGCCAACTGGTCCAGTTGCTCACCACGAAACAGGAAGGCGCCGAGCAGCGTGCGTAGCTGCTGCTCGGCAGCGTCCGGTGCGGCGTGCCGGAGGTTTTCCCACACCGTGGCCCCGAGGTCCAGCGTGTCGTGTTCCTGGGCGAAGTACCCCACCCGCAGGCCATGGCCGGCCTCGACCTGCCCCGCATCCGGGGTCTCCATCCCGCCGAGCAACCGAAGCAGGGTGGTTTTCCCGGCGCCGTTGAAACCGAGGATCACCACTCGGCTGCCTCGGTCGACCGCGAGATCCACCCCGCTGAAGACCTCCAGCGAGCCGTAGGATTTCCCCAGCCCGCTCGCGGTCAGCGGGGTGCGCCCGCAGGCGGCGGGCTGCGGGAACCGGATCCGGGCCACCCGCTCGGCACGTTGCTCGGTCTCCGCGCCGGCCAGCAATCTGGTAGCTCGCCGCTGCATGTTCTGGGCGGCGACGGCCTTGGTGGCCTTGGCCCGCATCCGGTCGGCTTGGGCCATCAGAGCGGTGGCCTTCTTCTCCGCGTTGGCCCGTTCACGGCGGCGCCGCTTCTCGTCGGCGGCCCGAGCGTCCAGGTAGCGCTGCCAGCCCAGGTTGTAGACATCAGCCTCGCCGCGCACCGCATCGAGGAACCAGACCTTGTTGACCACCGAAGCGAGCAGGTCGGTGTCGTGGCTGATCACGACGAGACCCCCGTCGTGGGTCGTCAGGAAGTCGCGCAACCAGGTGACCGAATCGGCATCGAGGTGGTTGGTCGGCTCGTCGAGTAGCAGCGTGGTGCCTGAGCGACCGCCCGAGCCGTCCGAGGCGCCGAAGAGGATCCTGGCCAGCTCCACCCGGCGACGCTGCCCGCCGGACAGAGTGCGAAGCGGCTGGGCCAGTACCCGGTCGGGCAACCCGAGGCTGGCGCAGATCCGTGCCGCCTCGCTCTCGGCGGCATAGCCACCCAGCGCGGAGAACCTGTCCTCGAGGTGGCTGTAGCGGCGCACCGCGCGGCCCTGCTCGTGGCCGTCGACCAGCTCCGCCATCTCCGACTGCGACTTCTCCATCTCGTGCAGCAGCTGGTCGAGGCCGCGGGCCGAGAGCACCCGATCCCTGGCCGC
>JBGSWT010000147.1:0-2103 GCA_041751815.1 Pseudonocardiaceae bacterium | reverse complement strand
GGTGGTCCAACGCGGCCAACACCTCCAGTGCAAACGCGCAGACCTGATCCACCGGGAGGTACGGGTGGTCTGGACGCTCCTGGCGCAGCTGCTCAAGCGATTTGCCGCCGAGGTACTCCATCACGATGTAGTCGACGGGCTTGCCGGTCAGCGGGTGCGGATGGCGGACCACGGTGTGCACGGTGACGATGTTCGGATGGTTGGCATCGGCCAGCGCCGCCAGCTCGGCGACCGCGGCTTGGCGGTTGTCCGGATCGTCGGGGTCGATCAGGCCCTTGAGCACCACCCAGCGCGGGACCCAGCAATCCCAGGCCCGGTACACCCAGCCCAGCCCACCGTGGGCAATCGCGCCCTCCACCTTGAACTGGCCGTCGCCGACCAGCACACCGGGCAGCAGCAGCGGCCGAAAGGAGAACCGGGTTCGGCACTGCGGGCAGAATCCCTCGACCCGGCCGGGCCGGCCGTTGCGGGCCCGGCCCACCTCGTTGCGGCACTCGGGATTCGGACAGAACCGCTTGTGTTCAGGCACCTGCGGGTCATCGAGTATCGGCGCCATGTGATCTTCGCCGTCCGGCATCTCGGGCAGCGTGGCGAGCGAGGCTCTGGGTGCGCCGCCGGCCACGACCTGGGAGCTCACTGGCCGAGCGGTGGGCTGAAATGTGTCGGGCGCCGGGGTGTCAGGTGGTGGCAGTGTGTCGGGTTGCGGCCCGCCGTCGTAGCTTGTCATGAGTCAGTCCCGGTATTGCGGTGTCGGTGGCGACGGCGGCGGCCCCAGTGGTATCAACCAATGCTCGTAGCTGGCCCGCCACCGCCCGTCCTGAACGCGACGCTCCAGTACGCCGTTGACGAACCGCACCAGGTCAGGACGGTCTTTGCTGATCGCGATGCCGTAAGGCTCCTCGGAAAGCTGCGCGCCAACGATCTCGGTCTGGGAATCCTGCGCGGCCATACCGGCAAGCTGGGTGTCATCACTGGATACCGCGTCGGCGTCGCCGAGCTGCAGCAGCATCAGGCAGTCCGACGTGGTGGGTTCGCCCACCGGGATCGGCTTCGACGGATCGGCCAGAATCCTGCCCAGCGTTGTCGAGCCGCGGACCGCGCAGACCCGCCGATCCCGCAGATCGTCCAGGCCGGTGATGCCCGAGCCACGGTTCACCAGCAATCGTTGCGTTGCCTCGTAGTACACAGCACTGAAATCCACCTTCTCCCGGCGCGGACAGCTGATGGTCGTCGCGGCGACCACCAGGTCAACCTGGCCTGACCGCACGAGCTCGAGCCGCTCGGCTACGGGATGCGGCCGGAACACCACTCGCTCGCGGTCGCCGGTCATCGCCTCGGCGATGTCTCGCGCGATGTCGATGTCGAACCCTGCCAGCTTCAGGTCCCTGTCGCGGAAGGCGAGTGGATAGGCATTCTGGGCGACGCCGACGATCAGATGCCCTCGCTGGGCGATGCGAGCCATCGTCGACCCGGAGGGCATGCGTCCCGGTGCGGGTACCGTGCCCTGCGGGCGCAGGCTGGCCCGACGATTCTGCGGATTGCAGTCCAACTCGACTGGCGCGTGCCCGGCTGACCTCGCAGCCACCGGACCGGCTGCTGCGGTCGATCCAGGGCCAGCCGTGATCAGGTCCGGAGCTGGATCCGGCCACTGATCGCCTGCCGTTGCGGCCAGGATGACGGCGGCCAACGCACCGCAGACCAGCGCGAAGCGGGTAATCATCGGTACTCCTCCAGCCGCTGCTGGATGCCCAAGGCCACCCCGGCCGCCGCGATGAGGGCCAACGTGCCGATACCGATGGGCAGACCGGTGAGCCGGCCTCGAGCGTGGTCGATACTCCTGCCGAAGGCCTCGCGCTCGTACTCGACAGCGGACTGAAGCGCTGCAGCGAGCCGGTCGAACGCCGTGGCTGCGCTCGCCGGGTGGGTACTCACCGCGGCATCGACCGCCTTGGTGTACTCCCCGGCGTCGTCTAGCCGACGGACCTCCTCATGTGCTGCGCGGTAACCGCGGGCGCCATCGATCGCCGCCTGCACCAATGCTCGCCCCTCCGCGTCGGTGGCGAATTGCTTGGCCGCACCCAGCGCGCCGCCGGCACCGCCGTT
>JBGSWT010000146.1:0-7864 GCA_041751815.1 Pseudonocardiaceae bacterium | reverse complement strand
ATGGTGTCCAGCGCGTTGCACCGCACGTCATAGGCAGGACGAGTGCGCAGGGCGTTGGTGACGTCCGTGCGAGCAGTGTCGTAGTCAGCGAGCTTGGCGGTCGTCGCTGCCAGCAGTCCATGCCCGGGGCCGTAGAACTCGAAGAACGGTAGCGAGTCAGTCGAGTCTGCTGAGGCGAACAGCGTGCGGGCTCGCTGCACCTGCTGCCTGGCAACGTCAGCGTGACCGAGCTTCAGATAGGCAGAGGCGCTCAACCCGGCCAGCACAGCAGACGCCTGCGGGTCTGCATCCGGGGAGGTGCCCGCCTCGGCGAGCTGGAACATCTTCAGCGCATCGTTGGGTGCACCGTGATGCTTTTCCATGTCTGCAGCCGAGCACAACACAGCCGCCACCCGGCCAGGATCGCCTTGGGCGAAGTCCAGCGCCTTGTGCATGTGGTATCGGCAGTGATCAATCAACCCGATGTCGCCAGAAGCCCACCCGGCCAGGCGATGGGCCTCCGAGACCGCGTACCGAAGCTGTGTGTGCACCTCAGGGGCAGCCTGAGCTGAGAGAAGCTTCTCGCCGATGGCCGCTGTCGCAGCCAGAGCTTCCCGAGCAGCCATCCCGCCGGACTCGCGGTCCAGCACATTGAGTCTTGCCACTGTCTCCTCGAATGCGGAGACATCAGTGAGGCCGATGCGCTCCAGTGGGGACAGCACCACATCCCGCAAGGTCAGCGGGTGGGGATCTCCGAACACAGGAGCACCGAAGAAGATCGCTCCTGCGACGGCTAGGAAGTTGCGCCTCTCCATGTCTTCATCCACCTCCCCGAGCGGCTCGGGTTCGACGTCCCCATCGTATGCGCCATAGCTGAGGCCCATCCACCCGCGCGGGACGCCCAGCCCGGATGCGATGCGAACGAGCAGGTCGTAAGACTGCACCTGTCGGCCGCTGAGGATCTCGCTCACCTCAGACTGGCTCTGGCCGGTGGCCTGGGAGATTGCCCGCTGAGCCACACCGTTCTCAGTCAAGATCCTGTAGACCTTGGTGACGTCTCGACGGGCCAAGGCGTCTCGCAAGCTGGGCAGATTGAGGAGGTCGGGAGGCAGCATGGTGGGAGGGTAGCTCGCTAGTCTTGATCGGATTCAGCAACTATCTGCGCCCTCGCCGTTACCCCTGGTGAGGGATTCTTGCCATACCCGGCGATGATGAGCCGCATCGAGGGCGTCTTAGACCCTCCTTGTAACCTCTCGCCATGGTGCACCGTGCGCTGCCAGTGCTGCTCACTGCGTTGGGCCAGGCGTGCGCAGTGATCGTTGGCTTCAACGAGGTGCCCATCGCAGGGAGAATCGCAGCCGGGGCAGGAGCCGTGCTCTTCTCGACCGCCGCGCTTTGGATGATGATCACAACACCAACGCTGCCTACCCCAAAAAAGCTCACTGGCATCGCAAATCATCGCACCTTGCCGTACGCACGGCGTCGAGTCAGCTCCCAGAGGTCTCTCAAAAAAGGTACTTGGGCACATCTAGGCGTCGTTCGGCACATGGTGGGCATGTCGACACTCATCGCCTTTTTAAAAAAAACTGCCAGGTACAATAACGGTCTTGATTGGGTTGGCCGACACCCGCCGCATCTTCAAAAAAACTTCACAGAATTGCACTTGTGCAACGCTGCTGCGCTTGTGCAACTGAGTTGGGTTGGTGCTTACTAGCTATCCAGATCCGTCCCGACACGACATGCAGCAGTGTTGACCGCAGCAGCGAACTGACGCGCAGCCTTGAGGACCAAGGTGTGGCCTGCAGGAACGTCGACCACCCACTGAGCGTCAGGACCGTCGATCACGATGGCCAGCTCTCTCGAATCGATCTTCTTCTGCCAGCCGTGCATGCCCGGCGCCAGGGATCGGGACAACGTCGAGCGAGCTGCCACTCCCCCTGACAACAAAATGTCTCGAACCTGCTGCAGTTGCTCGCGAGTGATGATCGCTGGCCACTGAGCCTCCACATCAAGTGGCTGCCCCTTATGGACTGGGACGCCCGCGATCCTCCAGGCAACGAGTACATCTCGTACCTTCGTGGGTTGCTCTCGCCACTGACCACCCTGCAAGCGAACCAACCCGGCCTGATCCCAGCGCCTCGCAATCTCGTGCAGCGATGCACCAGCTATCACAGCCTGTACTGCATCCCTGATCGCCTCAGCCTCGACAGGAACGAGCGAGCCGTCAGCTTCGTATCCCGTACACCGCTTACCGCGCCAGCGCCCTAGCTCGGCATTGCGCTGGGCAGCTCTGCCAACCCGGCGGGCGGTGTCGCGTGAACTCTTGTTTGCCATCGCTACCAGTACGCGAGCCATCGTGACGTCAGCGTCGGTGAAGAGGTTGAGCGAGCCGGTGACCGAGCGGACGACGATGCCATGGTGCTCCACAAGCTCGATCAAGTCCTCCAGGTCACGAGGATCCCGAGCCATCCTGTCCAAGTCGTAGACGACGATGTGACTGATCAACCCGGAGCGAGCAGCATCTAGCAGCTCGGCGAACTGAGGCCGGACACCCGGTACCGAGGCTGACCGTCGACCAGCACACGCCGCTTCCTGAAGGCTGAGGTGTCGTTCTCGATGAAGTCTCGAACCACGGTCCAGCCGAGACGCTCGGCCAGCACCCGGCAATCAGAGGCTTGAGTGGTCACCCCCACCTCGTTGCCCGAGCGGTCGAAGCTGATGCGTGCGTAGAGCGCTGCCTTCATAACTAGTACTACCCGTTCGGTGCCAGTGACCTCCGACGCAAATCCTCAACGGAAGTCAAGGGCTGCGCTGCCACGGTGTGGCGCTGGCCTACGCCCAGTACGTCGAAGCGGATCTCGCACCAGCCGACCCGGTAAGTCCGCAGCCACGCGGCGGCGACCCGCCTTATCCGGGCAGCCTTCGCCGGCGTCACGCACTCCGACGGCTCCCCGTAGCCCGTCCCCGACCGGGTCTTGACCTCACAGACGATGAGGCGCTCGCCGTCGGTTGCGACCAGATCAAGCTCGCCGTCTCGGCAGCGCCAGTTGCGTGAGAGCACCACGAGACCGGCGGCCGCGAGATAATCCGCCGCCAGCTCCTCGCCGCGCCTGCCCAGCACATCGCTTCGGCGGTCCGCAGCCCGCGCCGTCGTCCCCATTCTGGCCTCCCGTATCCCGATGATCTACGGCGTAAACCTGCCAGGTCACGGCGGCGCGGTCGATAGCGCTTAGGCAGACCTGTGGACAACGGGGCAGATGTGGACAAGTCGGGGCCGTAAGCAGATGTTGCACGTTCAGTGTCGGCGCGGTGTGCTAGCGCCAACCTCATGAGCCAGTAAAGAGTTCGGTCGTCGTGAGGGTTACCGATGCCCACGCTCGGAGAAACCCGATAGATCAGGCGGGATCGATGTCAGATCATTTCTGATGACGGAGAGTGGTATTGCCACGCACGGGATCAGGGAGCGTCGTCATGCGGAGAACACTGTCGCTATTGCTGTGCGGTGCCACTGCGGCCATGGTGCCCGCTGCGGCGTCGGCGCCCCCGGGTCCGGCGTGACCGGCACTGTGCTCGGCAAGGGAACCTTGACCCGAACGCTCGACGGCTGCTCGGGTGGAGATGAATTCAGCCGGACAGTCCTTGGTCGAGGCCGCGAGACCGGCACGCGCACATCGGCCGCAACCTTGACACCGAACCGTGGCTCTCTACGTCACCTACGTCATCCCGGCCGGGCTCAGTTGTCGATCGATGCGATCGAACCCTGGCTGCGCATAGCCAGGCCCGGATGTTGAATGCTGCCCCGCAGACGCGGCGGTGTTCGGGCGCTACTCGGCGAATCTGAAGGCAGGACATTTGCACCGGCTGGGCCGCTGGGCTGCCCCAGCCGGTGGTGCAGCTCCTCATTCCCACCACGTGTCCGCTTGCCAGCCGGTAGGAACCACCGTCTGCCATGACGGCAGGTCGTGGGCCTATGCCCTGGACATTGCTTCCTGAGCCGTCTGCCAGGCCTGCAGCACCTCAGCGGGCAGTCGGCCGCGGTCGCTGACGTTGTGGCCGCTTTTCTTGGCCCACTCACGGATAGACTTCAGTGTCTCGCGGTTGTAGCCAGCGGTGCGACCGGTGCTATTGATGGCTCGGCGTGGACCGGGGCCACTGCGACGCCGTCCACCGATCTTTCGACCTGCTTTGGCATACTGGGACAGCGCATCGTGCAGCTTCGTGCTGTTTTCGTCAGTCAGATCAAGCTCGTAGGTCACTCCATCGAGCGCGAACTCGACTGTGCTGATGCTCTCGGCCTCCTCGCCAGTCAGATCGTCGACCAGCGTGACTATGGTTTTCTGCGCCATGGTGAATCCACTTCCTCGATCTCGCTTAGGTGTTGCGCACCTTAACGCACCCACTTGTCACATCGCAAACAGGCACGGTGGCAGCGCGCTGATACATCATCGCTCCCGTGAACTACATCCGCCGCAGTCCTGGGTTCACTCGGGAGACGAAACCTGACCGTGAGCTTACGGATCCGGTCGCAGGTGTGTCGCGCCACTTGCGTAAGGGCCGGCGGGCGAGGAAGGTGATCCGCCGAGTTTCCGCAAATTCGTCCTTGACCTGCGGTTCGACGGAGAGATGCGGGGTCGAAATCGCGGCCAACGGTCGGTGATTGGTCGATTGGCTGGGAAGTGATGTGGTGGCGACGGAGCTCGAAGCACTTCACCTCAACGTCGACGAAAGGCGCGCTGCCCTTGCTAAAGCCGCAGAGCCACAGTTGATCGCCTGCTCGGACTTCCGCGCCCCATCGGTTCCGTCGATCGCAAGGCCGGTGTTCGCGGCCGTGTCGAAGCATGTCGCCCTCCTCATCCGACGCAACAGACCGGGCGAACTCCCCGACTCCATCTTTGGATCAGTGGAGGCGTCGATGTGATGGTTGGGGGGCGAGCGTCAGAGGTACGTATCCGGCAGGCCGCAGGGTGATGCCGGTGGTCAGCGGCACTGGATCGGGCGGGGCGTGCAGGCCGAAGGTGCGGACGATGCTGGCGGTGGCCAGGGTCGCCTCGAGCATGGAGAAGTACTGGCCAATACAGGCTCTTGGGCCGCCGCCGAACGGCGGGTACGCATAGCGGTGACGCTGCTTTTCCTGCTCGGCGGTGAAGCGGTCGGAGTCGAAGTGCTGCGGCTGTTTCCATATCCGTGGATGACGGTGGGTGACCCAAGGACTCACGAACACGTCGGCGCCCGGCGGGAGGTGGGCCGTCGAGCACATCTCCCTCGGGAATCTGCCGCCCCATCCCGTAGGCCGACGGATACAGCCGCATCGCTTCTTTGACCACCTGGGTGGTGTAGCCCAACGCGGCGATCCGCTCGACGGTCGCTCCCTGATCATCGGCACCGAGCACCCGCTCGGCCTCGACGCGCACGCGCTGCTGGACGTCGGGATGGCGACCGAGTAGGTGCAACGTAAAAGTCAGCGCGGTAGCGGTGGTCTCGTGGCCGGCGAGCAGGAAGATCAGCACCTGATCACGGACCTCGGCGTCGTCTAGCGCGTCAGCGCCGACAGCATCAGGGTCACGGGCGCCCAGCAGCAACGACAGCAAGTCTTCGCCGGTGGAGCTGGCGGCGCGGCGACGGTCGATGATGCCCTCCACCACCTCGTACAGCTGCCGTCGGGCACGGGCAGCCCGGCGGTTGGCGGGGGTCGGCCAGGTCGCCGGGAAGCGCAGTGGTGATTGGGCGCGGCGCAGGACATGAGCGTTGATCACCGGCAAGGCGTCCCGCAGCGTTGGCGTGGCCTTGTTGAGGTCGGCGCCGAACAGCACCCGCCCGATTACAGCGAGCGTGAGGTGCATCATGTCCTCGGCTGCGTCCACCGTGCCGCCGTGCCGGGCGGTGGCGTGCCAGCGATCAATCAGCGCCGCGGTCTCCTCGGCCATCACGTCGACGTAGCTGGCGAATCCGGTGGCGGGTGAACAGCGGCTGGATAAACCGCTTCTGACGCTGCCAGCGGCCACCCTCGCAGGTGAGAATGCCGTCGCCAAGCATCGCGGCGGTCTCCCGGTAGAACAGATTGCCCTTGGTGTAACGCCGGCCCGTGCCGGTCAGTACTTGCCGCGCGCCCTCGGGAGAGAACACCCCGTACGTCACGATCCGCAGCCCGGGTGGACCGGCGGAGAAGCGGACGACGTCGCCGTAGCGGCGGTGGGCCTTCTCCAAGGTAGCCAGCAGGTCGCGGCGCAGATCCAGAGCTGAGCCGAGCAGCGGGATACCGAGAGGACCTGGCACGTCCGATCGCGGGGTGGTAACGGTCAGACGGGTCATCGTGGGCTCCCCTTCGAGCAAAACACCGGGTCACGGCCTCCATATACAGAGATCTGTCGCGCTCGCAGTGATACTCCGTTTGAAAGATAGAGATCTTCGATGGCAAGTACAGAGCGGTATAGCCGAACGCTGCGAGGAGATCAACCACCGCAAGATCCAGCCTGTGCTGAGCGAGCAGACGGCTGTGCACCCAGAGGACTGGCCACTGAGAGACAGGCGCTCCTGGCGTACGAGCTGGTGCCCCGGCTTCTTATCTTTTTATCTTCACCGAGTCGCTGCGTAAGGGTGACCGGGTAATCGCGTCGGGCCGCTTGAAGCAACGTCGGTTCGATAAGGACGGGGAGCACGAACGGTGACTGAGCTGGATGTTGAGAAGGTCGGCCCGAGCTTGCGTTACGCGAGCGCGAAGGCGGTCAAGGCCAACCGGTCCGGCACGGTCACCGAGGACGCGGTGCTGGCAGGCAAAGGCCGGTTCATCGAGGGACGAGCCACCGTATCTGATCTTGGAGGTTATCCGATGAGCTTTGTTCCCGTCGTGCGGTGGCTCGGGCTGTGTGCGCGTTGCGGCCGTGAGAGTGCCGGCGAGTTCGTTACACCCGAGCTGGCGCAGGCCCAAGCCGAGCGGTGCAAGTGCCTGACCCGGGGAGTGCCCTACACGTTGACGGCCTCAGTGCATCGGCTGCGCGGGGCCCCTACAACCCCGCACAGCCGCCGACCGCTGCAACATTTGACAACGCGATAGCGACATAAGTAAGGCGGCCCCGACCGGTGCGCTAACACCAGGCCAGGGCCTTGCCTCACACCCTGATAGGACCAGGAGGCGACACCGATGGACCTGCTGCCTAGTTGATACGCGCAGGCGTACCAGCCAACGTCATCCAAGCCCAACGCGGACACTCATCGCTCCAAACCACCTCGATGTATCTGGCCCACATCGTACCCACCGAACTGGTCAGCCACATCCGCCAGCGGCAATGGTCCGTAGAAAACTCGCCACAGCAATGGAGAGCGAGCGGTGGTGAGCGAAGTACTTACTTAGAGCATCACCCTCCCGTGTAAACACATCCATCCCTGGACGTCGTTAACAACCCTGTAGAACAGGAGGTAATTAGCGCCATCCCCGGTGAATCCAACGCTGCGTTGGCCCGCGCCAACTTCGCCGCGGAGGATTTCTATGGTACCTAGATGGTCATTCCCGTCCGGTGAGTCGTCGTCGAAAAGCTGCACTAAGGCCCGCACATCAATAGGCCTGGTGACGTTGATATCTCTGGACTGGCCCTCTTTGATCTTCCTTGGACCGAACACGAGTTCACCGTTATAGCGAAGGAAGGCCTCGTCAGAGCCGAAAGTATCCTCCGTGTCAAGGCATACCAACCGATCGAGCTTCACTACGGTAGCCATGTGATTCTCCTTATCCGGTCATGGGTTTCGTCGGGAGATTGTCCAACGCCGAGCAATCTCGACCGATCCGTATCTGGGTCGGAGGGACGCGACGCCTGGACGCTAAATATGAGCGGGGGATCAGCCTGCGGGATACTACGTATTTATACGTACGGGGCTGGGATCGTGGACGCGG
>JBGSWT010000145.1:0-1788 GCA_041751815.1 Pseudonocardiaceae bacterium | reverse complement strand
CGGCGGCGAGGACCCCGAGGAGCCCCGGCCCCTCACCGAAGCCCCACATCCGATACGGGTAGCCCGCGGTCCGCTCAGCAACCGTGACCAGCTGGTCGATGGCCGCCTCGGGGTCCGGCTTCGGCGCTGGGCGGCGCTCGTGCGACGGCTCCTCCGCAGACACGTCCTCAGCCCTTCACCGACCCGGCGGTCATCCCGCGCACCAGGAACGGCTCCAGCAGCGCGAAGACCACCACGAGCGGTAGCATCGACAACAGTCCCGTCGCCATGAGGCCGGCCCAGTCCACGTCGTACTGCCCGATGAACGACGCGATGCCGACCGTCACCGTCCACCCGTCCGGCGTGGTCATCAGCGTCCGAGCGAACAGGAAGTCGCTCCAGGCGAGCACCGCCGAGTACGTGACGGTGGCGGCGAGGCCCGGCCGCATCAGCGGCAACACGATCCGCCACAGGGCGCCCAGCGACGAGCACCCGTCGACTCGCGCCGAGTCCTCCAGCTCCCGCGGGATGCCGTCGACGAAGCCCTTCATCATCCAGGTGGTGAACGGGACGATCGCCACGACGTTCACGAACACGAGCGACCAGAGGTCGTCGATTCTCCCCAGGCTGCTGACCACCGCGTACACCGGCACGATGAGCAGCGTGCCCGGCAGCATGCGGCTGAACAGCAGCGTGAAGCCCATCGCCTGCTGCCCCCGCGTGCGGAAGCGCGACAGGCTGTAACCGGCCAGGGTGCTCACGACGGACGCGATGAGTGCCGCCCAGACGGTGACGAACACCGAGTTCGACAGCCAGGTGAGGACGGGCCGGGCCGCCAGCACATCGCGGTACGCCTGGAGTCCGACGCCCTCGCCCAGCGGCAGCAGCGCCGGACTCCCGGTCAGCAGCTGCCGGGTCGGCACGACGGACGTCATCACCATCCAATAGATGGGAAACAGCAGCACGACAGCGATGAGCCCGACGACGCCGAGCAGGAGCAGCCGCAGCGGACGTGAGGTGCGCACGGGGTCTCGCCTCCTAAAAGAACTCGCGTCGCATCGTCCGGCCCATGGCCAGGACGACGAGGGCCGCGATGCCGATGGTGAGCACGCCGATGGCCGCAGCGGGACCCATGTTGAAGAACTGGAAGGCCTCGGTGTAGATCCGCACCGCCAGGGTGCGCGTCGCGTCGAGGGGACCGCCCCCGGTCAGCGGGAAGATGAAGTCGAATTCCCGGAAGACCCCCAGGCCGGCGATGATGAGCCCCAGAACCGCTGCGGAGCGGATCGCCGGCCACGTCACGTAGCGGAACTGGGCGCGTGCGGATGCGCCGTCCACGCGGGCCGCCTCATACAGGTCCCCGGGGACCGATTGCAGCGCCGCCAGCAGGACCAGGGTGAAAAAGGGGTAGTACTTCCAGACCGTCGGGATGAGCACGCCTACCATGGCGGTGTCGCGGTCCGTGAACCAGCCGATGTTCTCGGCGATGAGACCGCTCGAACGCAGCAGGTAGTTGACGACACCAAAGGATGAGTCGAGCATCCACGCGAATACCGCGCTCACCACGATCGACGGGACCGCCCAGGGCAGCAGCACGAGCGGCCGGAGGACCCGTCG
Organism: Pseudonocardiaceae bacterium; assembly: GCA_041751815.1. GTDB lineage: Bacteria > Actinomycetota > Actinomycetes > Mycobacteriales > Pseudonocardiaceae. Next base: position 192 of record JBGSWT010000145.1, on the reverse strand, counting down.
GCCCGGGAAGACCCGGTTCAGCAGCACGGCCAGGCCCAGCCCGATGGCGAACGCCGGCACGGTGACGCCGAAGGTGTAGACGGCGGAGCGCCAGAGGTCGGCAACCCATGCGGTGTCGCCGAGGACCTCTCGGTAGTGCCCCAGCGTGAGGGGTGCCTCCGACAGCCGCGTCAGGCTGAAGGTCTGCGCGTA
>JBGSWT010000144.1:0-2268 GCA_041751815.1 Pseudonocardiaceae bacterium | reverse complement strand
GACGGCCCAGCGCCCATCCGCTGACAGCGCCGCAGCGGCGTAGGCCATGGTAAGAACCGACGCGGCGAGGGACACCGGGTAGGGCAGCTCGGAGCGCAAGCCGGAGACTTACTGGTCGATGTTGTAGATCACCTCGACCATGACGGTGAGTTTTTGGGTACCGGGCTCGATGGGCACGGGCGCAGCCGCCGCTTGTGCGTCACCACGGTCGAACGGGCTCGGCGGGTTGACCGACACCTCGGTGATCGAACGGATCCGGCCCAGCGTCACTCCGGCCGCGTCGGCCATCTGCTTGGCCTGGGCCTGTGCCTGCTGAACCGCGGTGACCCGGGCCTGGGCACGCGACACGCTGTCGTCACCGATCGAGAAGCCGAGTTGTTGTACCCGCACAGCGTCACCCGCGGCCTCAGCGGCGGCGTCGATAAGCCCACCGGCACCGCCGATGTCATGCAGCGTGGCCGTGACCTGGTTCACCACCTCGTAGCCGGTGATCCGCCCGGTCGCTGAGTCGTACGTCGGATTGATCGATAGCTGGCTGGTCTGCAGATCCGCCGCGGCGACTCCCTTGCTCTTCAGCACGTCGATCAGCGCGGTCGCCTTTCCGTTGTTGGCATCAAGGGCGCCCTTGGCGCTTTGACCCCGCGTCTGCACTCCGAGGATGACCGTCACGGTGTCCGGGGTCCCAGTGACCGTTCCGAGGCCACGGGCGGTGATGCTGGGCAGGCCCGTCCCTCCAGCACCGGTCGCCACCGCGGCCGGCTGGTTACCGCCGGAGCACCCGACCAGCGCGAGTGCTCCGAGCGCGAGGACCGCCACACCGGACACGGCACGCTTCATCGGGATCCCCGTTCAGTGGCTGATGCACCAAGGACGATCCGGAAGGCCAAAAGGTTGCACAGTGGCGACCAAGAGCCGAGCGGGAGCACGAGCGCGTCGTCGTCACCCGCAACGGCCGGCCAGCCGCGGTGCTGATCGGGTATGAAGATCTCGCCGCGATCGAAGAGACCCTGGAAATCCTGAGTGATGGCGAAGCCATGGCGGAGATCCGAGAGGTGCACAAGGAGATCGCTCGCGGCGCGGTGATCGAAGGAGTCGATGCGGTGCAGGCGCTGCGGCCTCGACGGTGACCGAGCCATACCGGCTGCGGGTGGCGGCCAGTGCTGGCCGTGTCATCCAAGACAAACTGCCCGAAGGCGTCGCCGCAGCAGTCATCGAGTTCATCACAGGAACCCTAGTGAATAACCCACATCGCGTCGGCAACGCGCTGCACCGCGAGCTCACAGGGGTCCACTCCGCGCGGCGGGGGCCTTCCGCATCCTGTACGAGATCGACGATGTGATCCGCCTGGTCACCGCGCTCCGCGTCGAGCACCGCGCCGACGTCTATCGCCCGCGTTAAGACACTGTTTGGCGTGATTTCGCAGAACGTTTGATTTCCACGCGAGACAACCGCGGGTCCGTCTAGGACGCCGCTGAATAAGGCTTGGCGTGGGCGGGAAGAGCGCCGACAAGGCCGTTCTGTGCGGCAGTAGGTCAGGCCTGTGGGTCGGTAAGGTGGTTCTTGCTGCCTCTCGACACCAGTTGGCGTGGTGGTCGGGGTGCCGGCAAGGGCGCTGGAGGCGGCCCTGGCCGGTCAGGTCAGGGCCCAGGCGCCGTCTCGGTGGGTGAGGCCGTGGTTGATGAGGGTGCGCAAGTTGAGTGCGGCGCTTCGGGTGCGCAGCCAGGTGTGGTTTTTGGTGACGCCGAGGTAGCGCAGCTTGATGCGCCGCCCGTGTTGGGTGGCGGTCCAGGCGATGATCCGCTCGATGGTGGAGCGGGTGGGGTAGGCCTTTTTGAACTGCGGGGTGCGGGCCTGGGCGCGGGCGGCGCGCAGCAGGTCCTCGTGCGGGTGGATGGTCATCGAGCGGCCATCGGCGGTGGTGGTGCAGCGTTCCCGCAGCGGGCAGCCGGCGCAGAGTTTGCCGAAGGTCACTGTCCGTTTGGTGCTCATGGGCCGGGTGTGCCCGGCGGGGCAGGTGACGGTGCCGGCGTCGTCATCGATGTCGAAGTCGTCGAGGGTGAACCCGCCCTCGACGGCCGGTCGCAGCGGCTTGGGCTTGATCATGGTGTCGTGTCCACCGGCACGGTAGGCGGCACGGGCTGCTCCGGTGCCATAGGCGGAGTCGCCGTAGACCTCCAGGCCCGTGCCCCGCTCGTGGTCGCAGGCATCACCGTGCTGGTTGCCTGCGGGCTCGGTGTTCGCGCCGGTGACCTCGCCGTCCTCGTCGGT
>JBGSWT010000143.1:0-3045 GCA_041751815.1 Pseudonocardiaceae bacterium | reverse complement strand
AACGGCATGAGGACCACCGAGGACTCAACGAGGCTTGTGGAGCGCCCGTTGCGATGAGAGTCGCACGGCGGGTGCGGGAAGCGGCTCGGAGAAACGGGCTGGTCGGGAGACCAGTACCGCGCTCCGGGCCGACTTCACCTGGCCGAGGTCGTCGGTCCGGGTGGACGGATGGTCAGCGTGGACATCGACCCCGAGGTGACCGCCCGAGCCTGCGCTCTGCTGGATGCGGCCGGGTACAGCAGCCGGGTCGCGGTCGTGCAGCCGACGCCGAGCACAGCGTGCCTGAGCTCGAGCCGGTCGACGTGATCCTCGTGACGGTCGGGGCGTGGGACATCTCGCCGGCCTGGCTTGAGCAGTTGTCCGAGGACGGGACGATCGTCGTCGCGCTGCGGATGAACGGGGTCACCCGCTCGATCGAGTTCCACCGCGAGGGCGACCACCTGGTGAGCACCTCGGCGCAGGTGTGCGGGTTCGTCGCGATGCAAGGATCGGGCGCACATGACGAGCGGGTCTTCCTGCTTCCCGATGCGCAGGGCCGTCACGTCAAGCTGCGGTTCGACGGCGACGTGCCGCGGGACCTGAGCCTGCTGGACGGGGTCCTGGCGGTCGAGCGCACTGAGGTGTGGTCCGGTGTCACGATCACACATGGCGTCTCGTTCGCCGACCTGCACCTGTGGCTCGTCGGCTTCCTGCCCGGCTTCTGCAAGCTGGCCGTGGACGAGGGAACCGACCTGGCCGCCGAGCGCAAGAGCTGGTTCCCCTTCGGTGTCGTGCGCGGTGACTCCTTCGCCTACCTGGCGGTACGTCCGGCCCTGGACGGTGCCGGAGTCGAGTTCGGGGCGCGTGCCCACGGAGCGCACGGCGAGGCTGCCGCCACCGCGATGGTCGAACAGATCCAGGCGTGGGACCGCCAGGCCCGCAGCGGCCCGGCCCCCGCGTTCACCTTTTGGCCGACCGGCACCGACCACCCTCAGATCAGCGAGGGCACGGCGATGCTGGAGAAGGCTCACGGCCTGGTTACGATCTCCTGGCTCACAGTGGGCTCAGCGTCACCTCCGGGAGATCCATGAACGGCGGAGCAGGTCTGTCAGGTTTGCCTCGCTCTCCTTCACGGAGTCCATGAGCTCGTCCAGGAGGGGTGAAGGGATGGCTCCTCGTCCGAGTCCGGAGTCCTGAATGATTGAGTCCAGTGATTGTTTCTCGGTCTTCGTCATGCGGGATCGGCAGGCCGTGTGTGTCAGCAGGTTCTCGGCGGCGTAGGCGTCCGGTGTGCGCAGCACGTCGGACAGTGCTATGTCGATGATCTGGGAGGCGGTGGCTGAGTCCGCGAGGTCGATCATGCACAAGCCGAGGCGGACACGGAGAACGATGTGCTGAGGCGTCGGTTCCAGCTCGGAATAGGTCTGTGCCAGTGTGGTCAGGTGGGGGTGTGCTGACCGTCCGCCCGCGCTGAGGCAGAGTACACGCAGGCAGGTGGAGACGGCTGCCTCCCATGGCGTACTTGTCGAGCTGCCGTCAAGAATGTGCAGGGCACCGTCGGTGTCGTCGGCCGCACATCGGGTGATGATGGCGATTTGGCGGCCCTCGTGTAGGTGCGTCCCGATGCATTCCAGTTGTTTGGCGTGGGTGAATGCTGTGTCCCATTGGCCCGCATGAACCAGTGCTCGCGTGCCGTCGGCGAGGAATACGGCCTGCATCCAGTGGCAGATCTCGTCGTGTTCTTCAGCGGTGCTCGTGAGATCCGTGAGGCTGATCGTCCTGCCGTCGATCACGGCTGATGACCGGGACACGAGCGCGGTGTGTACCGCTTCGAGCAGGTGGTAGGCATGGGCTCCGTCGCCTGCGCGGATCAGGAGACGGCCGAGGTTGATGAGCGGTTGGAGGAGGAGTTTCGCGATGCTGGCAGTGCAGGGCCGGGAGGTGGGGAAGCAGTCGAACTGCCGCCAGCACAGCTGCCGTGCCAGATCACCCAGGCCGCAGTCGCTGGCGATGAGCGCGGCGACGTTGAGGCACTGGGCGGCCTGGGTGAGGCGGTGGCCTTCGTCGCCGCGCGATGACGTGGTGTGGGCGAGGGAACGAAGGTAGCGGATACGGCCTTCCAGGTTGTCGCAGAGCGGTCTGCCGTGCGCTACCAGCGGGAATCGGAACGCCACGGCGCTGTGAACGACGTCGAGGCTGTGTACCGATGTTCGGTGTGAGGTCGTGGTCATGTCGGGTCTGGGGCGTGATCGACGCGTTCGATGATGGCGCGGATCCTGGGGTGGCGGCTGGGATGGCGGCGGAGTTGGTCGATCAGGGTGGTCAGCCGATCTCCGATCCGCTGCGAGGAGACGTGGGTTGCGGTCTCGCACGCCTGCTCGGTTGCTGCGCAGGCCGCATCGACGTCGCCGGCCAGAAGATGGGCGGTGGCTAGGTCGATGGCCGCGAGCATCCGGTCACGCGGATACCGGTCGGGGACCGTCCGTAGCCGTTCGGCGAGAAACGGCTGAGCGAGCAGGGGTCGGCGGGCCGCCAGCCAGGCGCTTCCCAATGCCACTTCCTTTAGTGATCACCTGTTAGTGATCATGAGGGTCATGTCGGTGGTCGGGACGCGAGGGGGTGCAGGACGATGGTGTGGGTGAGGGTCTGCACGGCGGGTGTGTCGGTCGAGCGTCGGTCGTAGCGGTGGGAGCCGCCGCGTTTGCGCTGTCGGGGTGCGGTGCGGCCGGGTCGTTGTGCGGTGAGGTTGGCGGGTCTGCGCAGCTGGGTGAGTAGGTGGCGCAGTGCCTTGTTCAGGCCTCGCGGGGGGAGAGAGCCCCCCGGGGTAGGGAGTCCCGGGCGGCGTCGAGGGCACGTGTGAAGCTGATCCGGCTGGGATCCAGCCCCGGTGGGGCGGCTGCTTGGCTGGTCAGGTGGCGGATGGCCTGGTAGACGCACAACATCGCCCAGAACTCCTGGGCGACCATCTCCGGGGTCTTGGACCGCAGCACCACCTCGGGGCCGCCGCGCTGGGTGGTCTTGAGGTCCCCGATCCCGGTCTCGGCCTGCCACCGGTCGTGGTAGAGC
>JBGSWT010000142.1:0-4955 GCA_041751815.1 Pseudonocardiaceae bacterium | reverse complement strand
AGCAGCCGCTGGCGCAGCGGCGCAACCGGGTCGGCCTCCACGGCCTCCGGGCCGGCGTCGCCCTCCGGAGTGGGTGGCGCGGGCAGGGCAGCGCGGTAACCGGCCTGCTCGACCGCGCCGATGAGCTGCTCCGGCGAGACCGAATCGGCGTAGCTGACCTTGGCCTTCTCGGTGGCGTAGTTCACCGTGGCGGTCACCCCGTCGAGCTTGTTCAGCTTGCGCTCGATCCGGTTCGCACACGACGCGCACGTCATCCCGCTGATGGCGAGCTCCAGCTCGGTGCGGTGCGGGGTCGTGTCGGTGCTGTCGGTGACGGTCATAGCCCTCTCCTGCTCCGTTGCTGGCTGGCCTGGGTATCGGGTCCGGTCAGGGGACGTGCGGCATGTCGGTCTGGTGGTCGGTGTCCTGCGTGGGTACGCCTGCCGTGCCGATCGGCCCGACGGCGTTCCCGATCCCTACGGCGGCAGCGAAGACGACGGCCAGTCCGACCACGAAGACGCCCAGCCGGGTCAGTGTGTTCACGTGTGCTCCTTGTCGACGAGCCACCTGGCGGTTGGCTCAGGCGGGCGGGACCAACTCGTAGCCGGCCTCTTCGACGGCCGCCCGGACAGCGTCAGGTGCGGCGTCGCCGGTGACGCTCAGCAGACCGGCAGCGAGGTCGACGTGGACGTCGGTGGCGCCCGGAACGGTGGTGACCTCCTCGGTCACCGAGGCGACGCAATGCCCGCACGTCATGCCGGTCACGGTGTACGTCATCGTCGTGGAGCTGGTCATGGTGTTCTCCTTCGAGCCCTGTGGGAGTGGGTGTCTAGCTGCGGACCAGGCGGGCGATCGCGTTGCTCGCCTCCTTGAGCTTCTGGTCCTGTTCGGTGCCGCCGGCACGCGCCGCGTCGACCAGGCAGTGGCTCATGTGCTCGTCGAGCAGACCCAGGGCAACGGATTGCAGCGCCTTGGTTGCGGCCGAGACCTGGGTGAGTACGTCGATGCAGTACTTGTCGTCCTCGATCATCTTGGCGATCCCCCGCACCTGGCCCTCGATGCGTCGCAGTCTCTTGAGCTGGTCGTCCTTGGTACTGCTGTAACCGGCCACGTCCTGCCTCTCAGTCAATCTTGCTATCCGAGACCATACCCCCGTAGGGTACAAGCCGCAACCATCGCCAGTCGCGTGCGGCCGTTAGCTCGCGCGGACGTTCGCTCCCGTGGGGCTGGCGTTGCGCCGAGAGAGCGCTCCTACGCCGGTGCGATGAGGTTCGCTTGCGCGGTGGCGGTCAGCAACCGGGTGCACCACCTTGGGTCGGTGAGGGGCAAGGAATGGTCGGCGTAGCGGTGGCGCAGGTGTGTGACGTTGAACCGGGTGCGTGCCAGCTCCGCAGCCTGGCCGGGGACCGGCACGGGATCGGCGTCGCCGACGCTGAGGATCACCGGGACTCCGGCGCGATCCAGCAGTTCCAGGGCGATCGGCCAACTGGTGTCGCGGACAAGACCGTTCATCGATCCGGTGTAGGTGCTCCAGGTGTGTTTGACCCCTGATCGAGCCACCGCCACCGGGAGGTCGGGGCGGTAGGCGACTGCCAGCCAGGAGGCGGCGGTCCGATGCCGACACATCCACCCGCAGACGGCACGGGGCAACGGTCCGTCACCGGCGAGGAGGCCCTCCATCCGCCCCATCCCGGCGATCCGCCGGTCGGCCTCGGCCTGATTCCGGTACAGCGGTGCACCGAAGGTGACCACCGCGCGGACTCGGTCGGTGTGCGCGGCTGCCCAGCGCAACGCTAAGGCGCCTCCCATGGAATGGCCCGCAACGATCGTGGGCCGGTGCTCCAGCCCCAACGCGGCCAGCGCGGCGTCGAGCGCCGCGATGTGCGCAAATGCGTCCGTTGGTCCGGTGGTGTGCATCGACCCACCGAAGCCGAGAAGATCCGGTACGACGACGGTAGCAATCTCGGCGACTGCGTCATAGGACGCACCGAAGGAGTTGCCCGCGGCGGCCATGCCATGCAGCAACAGGACGACCGGGTCCGCCGACCCGAGGGTCCGAACGCTCAGCGCTCCCGCCATCTGGTGGCTGCCTCTGCTGGAGACCCAGGCGGCAACGGCCGGGGAGTGCTGGTGTCGCCACACCCACGAAACGGCTCCTCCCGCGAGCCCGAGCCCCGCGGTGGCCAGCGCAGGACCGATGCTGGAGTGCACCACCCGATCCTCCTCCAGAGTCGGCCCGGGCACCCCATGCCAACCGCCACCTGGAACGCGGGGGAGGCCGAAGGGCGTCCGCTGACGCTTCCGCGAGCGCTACGTCGACTCACCGCGGGGGAGGCAACTGCCGCTTGCACGGCGCGCTGCGTGGTTTAGGGGTTGTCAATGCTTTCGTGGGATCCATCCAGCTTCTGCAGTCTGCTGTTTGTCGACGACCCCTGGACGGCGGGCTTCGCCGGGCCGCTCCCGGCGTGACGGCTGTCCTCAGCGGCATTGCCCTGCCCACCCCACATGCCGCGCATCATGAAGAACATCATGAGGGGGCAGACGAGGAGAAAGAGAAGCACCGACGGGGGAAACCCGGCCCAGACCGTGGCCGCAGCGCCTACCACGATCGCCAGCCCGTACATGGGGTACTTGTCTCTGGTCATGTCTGCCTCCCGGTTGAGGTGTGCGGGAAGTCTGTCGCCAGGCTTCCACCGCCTTGTCGTGTCACGCCCTGATCCTTTTTGCCCCGGACGGGGTCCAACAGGGCACTAAGCCTCATGGCTGCGGGCCTTCTGTCCCACCTTGATAGGTGATGGCGCCTTCCCCAGCCAGCAGTCACCTCGAGGATCTGGCAGTCGGCGACCTCGGTCACTGGCCCGTGGCCGTTCTAGCTCTTGACTGTGCCGCCACGGGACCTGGTCCGCGCTGCTTCGAAGGACCCGCACCAAGGGACGTAAGCCTCTGTCTGGTCCGATCCGGTGCGACGACGATGACGTTGGTCAGTGGGGCCCGCCTTGGACACGTGACGGGATTGGTCGGCAAGCACGTCAAAGGAGACAGCGTGATGTATTGGTACGGCGACGATGTCAGCGGGTGGGGCTACGTCCTGATGATCATCGGCATGGCCGCGTTCTGGGGGCTGGTAATCACGGGGGTGGTGCTTCTCCTTCGCCGACCCGGTCGGTTCAGCCGGACGGAGCCGGGTTTGCCCACGCCCCTAGCACCAGCGGACCTTCTCCTCGAACGGTTCGCGCGCGGCGAGATCGATGAAGACGAGTACAGCCGCCGGCTCACGGTGCTGCACGGCCAGGTGCGATCTTGATCGGGCCGATGAAACCGGCTGAGAGGCGACCGCACGCGACCAGCGCGTCACCGGTGCACCGTGCCGACGAGTGACCGTATGACCGTTCGTGATGTGTCGGACTGCCGCGCAGCTGGCGGGCTCGGCGGTGAGCTGCCCGCCGTCGCGGAGCGGTCCCCGCGCTCGATTGGACGCAGAACAGCGGCAGTGCTGCTCGTTGTGGCCCTGCTGATCATTCCGACGTGGGGTATGAAGTTGTACCAGTTGCGCGCTTCGGTCTCCGACTACGCACAGTGGTGGGAGCAGCCGCGGGGCGAACCGGGTGGTGTGGTCTACGTGGCACTGGGTGACTCTGTCGCCCAAGGGATTGGCGCCAGTCGCCCGGAGCGCGGCTACGTCGGACTCATCGCTGAACGCCTGCGGGAAGTGACCGGCCGTCCGGTGCAGGTAGTCAACTTCAGCCGCAGCGGGGCCCGCGTCCGCGATGTCGTCGAGGAGCAGCTGCCGTTACTGGCGGCGCTGCACCCGGATCTCGTCACGGTCGGAGTTGGTGGGAATGACATCCGGGAGTACGACGCCGACCAGTTCGAACGGGACGTCGCAGGTCTCGTGGCTGGGCTCCCTGCCGGGACTGTGATCGCTGACGCCCCCTACTTCATGCACGGAGCGACCCAGCGGGACGCCGGCCAAGCCGCCGCAACTGTTTCCCGGCTAGCCGGGCAGCGGGGCCTGCTCGTTGCCCCTTTGCAAGAAGCGCTGCGGGATCAGGGATGGCAGGCGATGGTGACGGACTTCGCCGCAGACTGGTTCCATCCCAACGACAACGGCCACCTCGCATGGGCCTCGGCGTTCTGGCAGGTCATTGGCCCTCGCCCGGACACCCGCAGCTATTCCTCGTCGTCGAACGAGCACGCCGGCGACTCTGCTGAGGGACGCCTCGAGACTGCGGAACCAACTGGCCGGCAGGTGAGGCGATGGGTGCTCAACGGGCCGCCAACCAGCAAGGCGGAAGAGGGGTGGGTGACCCAGGGAAGCCAGCTGCGATGCGAGCTGACCCACTTTCGGGACGGAGCCTTGCCGCTTCTCCGGACCCCGGTGGTCCCGTCCCCGGGGTAGGTCGTACGGTGTCGGGGGCCGGACGAGAGTCAGCCGCCATTCCGGCGGCCTCGGACGGTCACCGCCGAATCAGCTCGGGCATGACTGGTCCGACTGAACCGGGGACCCAGGAGTCCTGGGGTGAATCGGTGTGCAGGCCTCGGCCGCGCATGCCGTAGGGCAACTTCCACAGCCCGAACCCGTCAGCTAACTCGGTAGGCGGTCGAGTGGAAGAAGGAGTGCCGCCCTCCCATGGCGTCCCCACGCGTGTCCTGCCGCCCTGTCCGCGCGAAACAGCACCGATCGACCCATCTGTCGTCCGTGGTCCGGCTCTGCGTCGTGCTGGCATTCGGCGGCACGTTGCTGGTTCCCCACGTGGCCGCCGCCGGCCCGCCTCCATCGACGATCCACAGCGAATCCGGTCAGACCGAGCAGCGGGCCACGACCGAGGTGCAGCGGTTGACCGATCTGGTCGCCCAGACCCAGCAGAGGATCGCCCAGCTGGAGGACGAGGCGCTGATCGCGGCCGGGGCACACGCGGACGCGGCCTTCGCCGCCGAGCAGGCCCGTCGGGTGGAGAGCGAAGCCGCGGCCGAGC
>JBGSWT010000141.1:0-3672 GCA_041751815.1 Pseudonocardiaceae bacterium | reverse complement strand
TCCGCGCGCCGATTGCGTCCTTCGCAGACCCCACGGACCCTGCGAGGACCACCTCCGACGCGCGGAGACGGCGCTGTGTCGCGCCTGGCTGGAGCCGTGGACGGCGCCGCCGCGCACGTGGCGTCAGGGAGTGATGGTCGCGCTCATCGCAGCACTGGCTCGGCATCGGCGGTGGCATCGTTTGTGGTGTCTCGCCAGGCTTCGGCTTCCGCCAGCGCTTGCGTGGCCAGGGCGAGGAAGCGAGCCAAGCTCTCGGCGGTGAACACGAGTTCGAAGTCGAACTGCCCACCGAACAGGAACTCGACATCGTCGTCACCGTTGACGGTCCACCGCATGTCACAGCCTTTGTTGATCAAAGCTGACGCCCTGACCTTCAGGTCTTCTCGCATCGGTCCTCCTGAACGTTTATGTCACTGTCCTTGGGTGAACCGTAGGAGAGATACCGGCCGGTAACCCGGACTCGCAGTCTGGGTAGACGGACGGTCCGGGCTCAGAAGGTGATGTTGAATCGGGTGGCGAGAGCTGCTCCTTGGCGGGCGATAGTCGCTCTTCCTCGTTGGATGACCGTACGCAGCACGGCGTGTACGGCCGGCCGGTAGGTCATGTCCTCGGGTGCTTCGATGCTGGCTGCTTGCAGAGCAACCAGTGCGCTGCCGTAGTCTTGGCGTTGGCCGTAGCCCCTGGTCTGATCCACCAAGAAGGCGACTCGCCGCTCGATCGACAAGGCCGGTGGAGGCTCGATGCCTTCGGCAAGTCGCAAGGCTTCACCGACGTCACCTGCTTCGATCTCGATGCTGACGGCGTGTATGGCGACGCTGGTCGGCCCGAACGCCGTCCAAGCCGTGTTGCGCTCCCCGGTGAGCCGGGCGAGCTTGTTGGCCTCGCGGAGGCGTTCCCGTGCAGCCCACGTCTGGCCGAGGCGGGTGCCGGCGACTGCAGCAACCGAGAGCAGCGCTCCGTGCAGGGCCAAGTAGTCGAGACCTTCACCCTCGGAGGATGTGCGCAGCGTGTCACGTGCATGCAGCGCTACGGTTTCTGCCTCCTCGGCGTGGCCGTCGGCCAGTAGGACATGGGACAGGTTCCACGCGGCTGCTGCGCGTGACAGAACTCGGTCAACCCCAGCTCGTCGTCCATATCCCGATCTCTCGTCACCTGTCTGAGCAGGGTCTACTCTACGCAGAGCGTTCGCTCGGTGAACGGTGGCACACTCACGGCCATGCCCGATCACGCCCACGATCATGATCGGCCGCGTCTCCTCGTACTCTGGGACATCGACCACACCGTGATCGAAACCAGGGGCGTCGGTGGGGCGGTCTTCGAGCGGGCGTTCCTCGCTGCGACCGGAACGCCTCTCACCCACCGCGCCGACATCTCGGGCCGGACCGAGCATGACATCATGCGGGAGAGCTTGGTGATCAATGGGATCGAGCCGACCGACGAGCGCGCCCAGCTTCTGACGGGCGCCTTGATTTGGGCTATGAGAATGCTCGGGACGAGTTGCGGGCCATCGGACGAGCACTACCTGGGGCCCGTGACGCTCTCGCCGAGTTGGCGGCTGATCCGATGATCTACCAGACGGTGTTGACCGGCAACCTGCGTGCGGTAGCGCGGATCAAGCTAGAGGTGTTTGAGCTGGACAGCCTCCTCGATGTGGAGGTGGGCGCTTACGGTGATGACCACCAGGAACGGGCTGAGTTGGTGGCGATAGCCCAGAAGCGAGCTGCGGACAAAGCTGGCGTAGGATTCAATAAGAAAAACACGGTACTCATTGGTGACACACCTAAGGATGTCGCTGCTGGACTAGCTGCAGGTGTGCATGTGCTCGCAGTGGCTACCGGAAATTCTACGGTCGATGATCTTAAGGCGGCGGGGGCTCGAGCCGTCTTTCAAGACGTCAAATGCATCATTCATGCAACACGCAATCTGGTACGTGACACATGCCGTGAAACTCCGTCCTGAACCGGCAAACATCTATCCCATGTCGAGCATGGCGGCGAGGGCGACCTCGACGGCAGACATCTCATCGAGCGTCGCAGTTCCTACGTGCTCATCGAGCCGGGAACGCAGCACGGCCTCGATCGTCAGGAGCGAGAGCCAGCCGTGCGCGTGAAGGCGGACGCTGAGCAGGCCGCCGGGATCACGGTCGAGTACTTGTGCCCCGATGACCACGGTCAAGGCGGAGTTGTGGTTAACCCCTTATGCACTGAGAGTCAACCGTAGTAGTGACTGACCAGGGCGGGAGAGTGCCGGTCGGTATGCCCAGATCTCGCCGCGCTGCACCGCGAGATCATGTCAGGTATTGAGAGCGGCTTCGCGTTCGGCCTCGGCGTCGGCGAAGAACGACGGCTCACCTGCTGCCCAGGCGGCGTGTTGTGCCGCCGAGTCGGCTAGAGCCAGGTTACGAAGCTGGCGGGCCGCCGCAGCCGACATGGACCCATCACGCCGACGGGCGCACGCCCGCAGGTAGGCAGCGGTGCCCTGGTCGACCTCGAACTCAACTCGCTCAGTCACCGCCACAGCCTACGCCACACGTCGAGTCCCCCATGCAGCTCGCGACAGGTCTGCGCGGTATCCCGCGCTCTGCCATGTCCTGGCCCGAGCGCTGCCCGGAGCCTGGCTCGGGAGCACGCCACGCAGCCAAAGGGCGCGATGGTGGGCCATCGGCCGGGTCGTGTCCGGTGGGGTTGGGTCGGCCGTAGCATCGGGGGGTGCTGCGTGTCCGTGATCAGGCAGGTCGGAGCCGGACCGGCGACGAGAGCGTCCGTCTCGGCGACATCGTGCTCCGCAACCGGCTGGTGACCTCGTCGAGCCTGTTGGGGTACGGGGTGTCGAACTCGGCGTTGGTGCCCTACGGGATGAGCCCGGTCTCGCTGTTCGTGCCGCTGGCCGAGTTCGGTGCGGTGACCACCCGCACGCTGACGGTGGCGCCCCGCGAGGGGCACTTCACCACGCGCGATGACTACGCGCTCCGCGAGTTGCCAGGCCTGCTGAAGCGCTACGGGACGGTGCTGCGCGGTACTGACGGCGGCTGGCTCAACGCGTTCGGCTGGTGCAACGTCGGCATCGACGCCTACCTGCGGGACTACTACCCGCGCACCCGGGACCAGCGGGTGATCATCTCTCTCGGTGGGTTCTCCGCCGCGGAGTTCGTGACGCTGGTGGACCGGGTCAACGCGGCGGTGCCGGCGGGAGAGATCGCCGCCGTCGAGTTCAACGTGTCCTGTCACAACGTCAACTTCGACTTCTCGACGATCCTGTCCGACGTGCTCGACGAGGCTGTATCTCGCAGCAACCACCCGGTGATCCTCAAGCTGTCGCCCGACCACGACTACCTGCGCAACGCGCGGCAGGCTGCGACGGCGGGGGTCTCGGCGCTGACCGCGATCAATACGGTGAAGGCGTTGCGGCTGGATCCCCGCACCGGGACGCCGTGGCTGGCCAACCGTTACGGCGGGCTCTCCGGTCGGGCGATCAAGCCGATCGGGCTGCGGGTGGTGTCCGAGCTGCGCGAGGCCGGTGTGACACTGCCGATCATCGCGACCGGCGGGATCCGGACCGTGAACGACTGCCGCGAGTACTTCTGGGCCGGCGCCGACGCGGTGAGCCTGGGCAGCGCGACCTGGCTCGCAAGCTACCCCGGCTACGCGCTCGCGCCGCTGCGCGGACTGCACG
>JBGSWT010000140.1:0-5294 GCA_041751815.1 Pseudonocardiaceae bacterium | reverse complement strand
GCCCGCCGGGCCCGGCCGGCGCCAGCTCCGGCGTCTGCCTGGTGAGGTGACCCGGCGCAACGGTCGCCCGCACACTCGGCGGGACGGCAGCGACCATGGACCGATATCATCGAACTTATGTTCGAATCAAGGGGGTGGGTGCGGGTCCCGGGGGCGGGAGCCCGACCGGAGCGGCATGGTCGTGGGGATCGAGAACATCCCTGTGAACGGGAGTGGGTCGTGATCCGCGCCTACCTGTTCGCGCTGGACCCGACAGACGCCCAGACCGAGGCGTTGCGGTCCCATTGTGGTGCGCAACGCTACGCCTTCAAACTTCGGACTCGCGCTGGTGCGCGCCAACCTGGATCAGCGGGCCGCCGAACGCAGCTACGGCATCTCCGACGATCAACTCACCCCGGTGGTGTCGTGGTCGGCGTACGGCCTGCGTCGAGCATGGAACGCAGTCAAGCGCCAGCGGGCGCCGTGGTGGGCGGAGAACTCGAAGGAGGCGTATTCCAGCGGGCTGGCCAACCTCGCCACCGCGCTGTCCAACTGGGCGGCATCGAAATTCGGTACCCGGACCGGCCCGAAAGTCGCATTCCCCCGATTCAAGTCCCGCCGCAGGCGTACCTCGACCGGTCCCTGGCCGCGCTGCGCCGGGCGCAGCGCGAGGTCTCCCGGCGGCGTGGCCCCGACCGCAGGACCCGACAGGTGCCGTCCAACCGGTGGCGCAAGGCCAAGGCCCGCGTCACCGCGCTGCACACCCGCGTGACCAACTCCCGTCGCGACGGACTGCACCAGCTCACCACCCGGCTCGTGCGCGGCCACGACACCATCGTGATCGAGGATCTGCACGTGACCGGGATGAACCGAAATCGGCGCCTCGCCCGCCACATCGCCGGGCTGGGCATGGCCGAGTTCCGGCGCCAAATCGAGTACAAGGCCGCCGACGCCGGCGTAAGCGTCGTGGTCGCCGACCGCTGGTACCCCTCGAGCAAGACCTGTTCGGCGTGTGGTGCGGTGAGAGCCAAGCTCACCCTCGCCGAGCGGCAGTTCGTGTGTGAAACCTGCGGTACCCGGATCGACCGAGACTTCAACGCTGCGATGAACCTGGCCGCGCTCGCCGACCAGGACGTCTTGGGCGAGTTGCGCCCTGACGTAAAACTGCCCGCTGGAAACCCACGTAAGATCGCCATCGGCGGCAACGGGTACAGCCACGGGAAGACTCAGGTCATGAGTCAACGTCGCCCCCGCGAGGTGGTGGCTCCATGAGACGTTCTGACACGTTTCGAGGAACGGCCTAGGCTCCCGTCGTGGACGTGGTACGTGACGGCATCGTGGACCTTTTGGGGGTCCTCGCCTACGGAGAGCTTTCCGCGTTCGACCGGCTTGCCGAGGACGCCCGTGCCGCCCCCACACTGACCGGGCGAGTCGCGATGGCGACCATGGCGGCCACCGAGATCGGGCACTTTCGGCTGCTCGAGCGTCATCTGCGCGGGATGGGCGTGTCGGTGGACGACGCAGTGCGCCCGTTCATGGCGCGCTTCGACCAGTTCCACGCCTCGACACCGCCCCGATCCTGGCTGGAGTCGCTGGTGAAGGTCTACGTCGGCGACGGGCTGGCGTCCGACTTCTACGGCGAAGTGGGTGGCTGGGTGGACGACGTGACCGCCGCGCTCGTCAAGGAGGTATTGGCCGACATCGGGCATTCGGCATTTGCCGAGCGTGAGGTGCGGGCGGCCTGCGAGCGAGACCGAACCACCCGTGATCGGCTCACCCTGTGGGGCCGGCGGTTGTTCGGCGAGGCGGTGACCAATGCTCAGCACGTCGTGGCGGAGCGGGAGGCCCTGGCCGAGCTGATCATCCGCGGCTCCGGGGACCTGGCCGGACTCGCGACGCTGATTCGCCGGGTGCAGATCCTGCACTGCCGCCGGATGGCCGCCCTCGGGCTGGGGTGAGCAACGGCGTGGCGCTCGACTAGCCTTGGCCACAACTTCGATCACACTTGGAGGTTCTGCGTGGAGATCAAGATCGGCATCGCGGACAGCCCTCGCGAGCTGACGGTGTCCACTGCGGACTCCCCAGATCAGATAGAGGCGCTGGTTAACGAGGCGCTGCGGACTACCCAGGGATTGCTGACGCTGATCGACGACAAGGGCCGCCGCTACATGGTGCCCGCCTCGCGGGTCGCCTACGTCGAGATCGGGCCTCCGGACAGCCGCCGCGTCGGCTTCTCGGTGAGTGGCTGACCAGCGGTCGCGGTGCAGCGGCTCGACCACATCGGGACAGGTGATCCACCGGCTCGCCGGATGCCGTCCATGCGCCGCGCTCGGCCGTGGGGTCGTCCGGCATGTTACCGAAGGTAACGGTTACTGAACGTAATACTTGAACGAGTCACCGGTGGGATGCTCCATTAGGCTCAGGGGGTGCCCCGGCTGCTTGTAGTGGAGGATGACGAAACTATCGGCAGTGTGCTCGAGTCCAGCCTGCGTGCGCACGGGCACCAGGTGGCGTGGCAGCGCACCGGTCGTCGCGCGCTGCGTCTGGCCGCTGAGACGGAGTTCGACCTGGTGCTCCTGGACCTAGGGCTGCCCGATCTGGATGGTGTCGAGGTGTGCCGGCAGCTACGGGCCAGCAATCCGACGACGGTGCTGGTGATCCTCACGGCCCGAACTGATGAGATGGACGTCGTCGTAGGTCTTGAGGCTGGGGCGGACGACTACCTGACCAAGCCGGTGCGGTTGGCCGAGTTGCTGGCCCGGGTCCGGGCACATCTGCGTCGGGTGGCGCCGGCCACGCCGGGCGCCCCACCGATGCTGACGGTCGCAGATCTGGTGGTGGACACCGGCAGCCGGCGGGTGACCCTCGCGGGACGGGAGATGCCGCTGCGAGTCAAGGAGTTCGACCTGCTGGCATGCCTCGCGGCAGCGCCGGAGGTGGCGCTCAGCCGGGAGACCCTGATGGCGCAGGTGTGGGACGAGAACTGGTTCGGTCCCACCAAGACTCTCGATGTGCATGTGGCCGCGCTGCGACGCAAGCTGGCTGGGATGGCTGCGCTCGGCTCGGTGCCGCGGATCGTGACCCTGCGCGGGCATGGATACCGGCTAGAGGCGCCGGAGAGCTGACCGCGGGGTCACCATGCACCCGAGCCTGGCCTTGGTTATCCGCTCACGCGAGATCGGTTAGCTGTCGGCAAAATCCGACCGGAGAACGGGACCGATCTCGCCCAAAGCATGCTGTGCTGGTAAGAGACCTGGTAAGAGACACTGTCTGCAGTCGAGCAGTCGGATGACAGGGGAGGGTTGTGCGCACCCGGATTGTGGCCCTCGCCGTGCTCGCCGCGGTGCTTGCCATCGGGCTGTTCGGCGTGCCGCTGGCCGCTGGCGCACTGAAGTATGCGGTGTCCGAAGAGCGGACGACGCTGCTGCGAATGGCCGACGCTGCCGCGTCGGCCGTCACGGCAGACGTGCTGCGCGGCAACATGCCAGTCGATCTCCCCGACCCGCAGGATGAGACCCACCTCGCGGTCTATGTGGACCGCGGCCTGCGCATCTTTGGTACCGGGCCGCAAGGTGGGGACGCGATCGTCGATCGAGCTTTGCACGGCGACATCTACACCGGGGACCTCGCCGGTGATCTGGTCGTGGCAGTGCCGGTGACACATGACAGCGATGTGATCGGCGCCGTTCGTGCCGCTAGCCCGCGCAGTGCCGTCTACCGGCAGGTCATGCTGGTGTGGCTGGCCATGCTCGGTCTCGCCGCCCTGGCAATCGGGACGGTCTGGCTGGTCGCCCGCCGCCAGGCCCGACGGCTGGCGGGTCCGCTCGAGGAGCTCTCCGATGCGGCGCGCCGGCTCGGGGACGGTGATTTCAGCGTCCGAACCGAACCTGTGGACATTCCCGAAATCGACGCCGTGGGAACGGCGCTGAACAGCACCGCTGGGCGTCTGGACGGTATATTGGCGCGGGAACGCGCATTCTCGGCCGACGCCTCCCACCAGCTCCGCACCCCGTTGACTGGATTGCGGCTCCGGCTCGAAGCGGCGCTGGACCGGCCAGGGCAAGATTTACGTCACGCCATCACCGCCGGAATCGACGCCGCGGACCGGCTGGAGCAGACCATCGAGGAGCTGCTTGCCCTGGCCAGGGACACCCGCAGCTCCACTTCCGCGCCGCTGGACCTGCCGGTTCTGCTCGACGAGATCGAGCGGGGCTGGCATGACCGGCTGGCCGCCCAGGATCGTGAACTACGGGTGGCGGTGGATGCCGCGGCTCCGGTGTCACTTGCCTCGACTGCGGCTGTGCGGCAGGTGCTCACGGTGCTGCTGGACAACGCCGCCACGCACGGGTCGGGCACGGTATCTGTGGCGGTGCGCAACGCCGCCGACGCATTGGCCATCGATGTCTCCGATGAGGGCATCGGCATCACGGCGCCCGAACCGGAGCTGTTCACCCGGCGATCGCGCCTCGCCGGCGGGCACGGGATCGGACTCGCGCTCGCCCGCAGCTTGGCCGAGGCGGAAGGCGGCAGGCTCCGGCTGACTCGACCCGCTCCTCCTACCTTCACGTTGCTGGTGCCTGCCCAGGGGTGACGAGCGCCTATGGGGCCTGAGGAGCCTAAGGAGAAATGTCGTGACCCGGCTCGGCACCCCGGTGGTCCTCCGGTGGGGCTCGCGTGATCCGGAGGCCCCGCTGATCGTGCTGTTTCACGGCCGGGACGCTACCGAGAAGGACATGGCGTGGCTCGCGCCATACCTGCCACGGGGCGCCGCATACGCCTCGATCCGTGCCCCGTTGACCGAAGGACGGGGCTTCGCGTGGTTCGCGAACGACCCGATCGGCCGCCCGCTGGTTGACAGCATCGCGGTCACCATGGCCTGGTTCCGTGAATGGCTCGACGTACGGGCGGGACCACAGATTCCCGTCGTGCTCGTCGGCTTCAGCCACGGCGCGGTCTTCGCCGGCGGTCTCTTGCTGGCCGATCCGCTGCGCTTTGCTGCGGCCGGGCTGTTGCGTGGCGCGTTGCCCTTCGATGCGGGGGTGCCGGTGACCCGCGGGCGGCTGGCCGGAGTACCGGTCTTCTTGGTTCGCGGCGTGCACGACACCGTCATCCCGGCCGAGCTGCAAGGCCGAACCTGGGATTATCTGGTGCAGGAGAGCGGGTCGCCGCTGTGGGCACAACGGGAACCGACAGGTCACGAGGTCACCGCGAAGACCGCGTCGGAGGTGGCGGGCTGGATCAAGGCGCGGCTGGGTTACCTGCAGCAACACGACGCCGTGCCTGCTAGGCCGGCGCGCTGGCCGGCCTTCACCGAC
>JBGSWT010000139.1:0-2502 GCA_041751815.1 Pseudonocardiaceae bacterium | reverse complement strand
CCGGTTCGCTGGTGTCTCCCGGTTCGCTGGTGTCTCCCGGTTCGCTGGTGTCTCCCGGTTCGCTGGTGTCTCCCGGTTCGCTGGTGTCTCCCGGTTCGCTGGTGTCTCCCGGTTCGCTGGTGTCTCCTGGAGCCCCCGGGTCTATTGGATCAACCGGAGGGACTTTTACAGCGCTTGCCGTCGGAATCTGCGTTCCCGCGACCGGGTTCTGGCTGCCAACCCGGTCACCCGCACCCGAGATTTGGCCGAGCACAAGGCCTACAGCATTCAGCGCCTGTTTCGATCCCGCCGTCCGTAAGTCCACGGCGTTGGACACAGCCACGAGGTTCGTCGACAACGTGGGCGTCTTATCGACACTGACGGTGGCGAGGTGACGCATACTGCCCCGGGGGACAGAGAACTCCATGGGCGGGCTGGCGTCGCCATTCTCCTTCAGGTAGTTCGCATACCTCTGGCCGACTGTCGCTTCCGCCTGTGTCATTCCGGGTAATGCGGTGTTCGGTCCGGGTATCAGCGCGGGTGGTTGCTCCACAGAGCCGACGCCTATCACACCCACTGCGGCTGCAAGCAGCGCGCACGCTGCTACCACTATGGCAAGCGCCCAGCGGACGAACCGGCGGATGGCAGACATCCCGCTGCTCCCTAGCGTTGTCGCTCACGGACCCGGTTGAGCTGATGTTTGTGGCCCATCCATCACGGCACGAGTTCCGTGCTCCGCCATGGCATGCTTCGTCCCACTCACAGCTCCGGTATCTCGACGTCCTTTCCCGTCGACGGCCCCGCACCAGCAATCACAGAAGTGAGAACGGGCAGCGCCAAATAAGTACGTCATACTCAACCCTGATCGGGTGAACTTATGCGGCGAGGAAGATCCGGCGGCAGTAACAAGAACCGCCACGTCATCGCGCTGATCACTCCACTATCCGACGCCGAGCGGGTCGCTGTCGCGTCTGCGATCACGGGTCTCTTGAGCTGGGACCCAGCAGCGCGTGGATCGCTCGTCGCGCAGAGGTCGACCGATCACCAGCCCCGCGGGCAGCCCGGCCGGATGTGTGGGGTCTGGCGCCGACCGCACCCTCGGATCGGGTCAAGACTTGCGGCGCAGCTGCGTCACATCGGATGAGAAAACTCGGGTCCAGGCCGTCGGAATGTCGGTGCCGCAGACGACGATGAAGGTGTGAGCGGGCAACCACGGGTGCGGCCGGACCCGGCGCTGGAGTTGCTGGAGGTCTACGACTCCGCGCTGCCCCACGTCCACGGGTACCTGCTGTCCCGCTGCCGGGACCGCACGCTGGCCCAGGACCTCACTGCGGAGACGTTCCTCGCCGCCATCACCGCGGCCCGGCGGCAGCCAGCACCACCGATCACCACCGGCTGGCTGATCGGGGTGGCCCGGCACAAACTCGCCGACCACTGGTGACGGGTCGAGCGTGAACAACGTGGCCTGCAACTGGTGCGAACCACCGCTTACGAGACCAACGACCCATGGGACGTCGAGATCGACGCCGTGGTGGCCCATCAGGTGCTCGACGCGCTGGGCGCACACCACCGCGCCGCGCTCACCCTGCGCTACCTCGACGGGTTGCCGGTTGCGCAGGTCGCCGAGCATCTCGGACGGACCGTGCATGCCACCGAGGCACTGCTGGTCCGCGCCCGCGCCGCATTCCGCTCAGCCTATGAGGACCCGGAGGGTGTGCGATGACCGATCCGCGCCCCGATCCATTTCGGGCCCTCGGCGAGCCGATCACGCCGGTCGATCCCGACCCGGCATTCGCCGCAGAACTGCGCTCCCGCCTGGAGCGCGCCCTGCTCGCCCCGGAAGGAAGACCCATGACCACCACCGTCGAAGCCACCCAGCACACCCTCGGCTGTTACCTCGCGGTGAACGACGCCCGGACCGCGCTGGACTTCTACGAGCTGGCCTTCGGTGCCCGCCGCCGCGGTGCGCCGATCGTGATGGACGACGGCAGGATCGGGCACGCCGAACTGGCCGTCGGTGATTCGGTGCTGATGCTGGCCGACGAGTTCGCCGAGATCGGCCTGCTGTCCCCGCGGACCCGCGGCGGCGCCAGCCAGTCGCTGTACCTGCGGGTGTCCGAACCGGACGCGGTGGATGCCACCGTCCGCGACGCCGTCGAGGCGGGCGCTCAGCTAGAGCGGGCTGCCGCCGATTACGACTACGGCCGCAACGCCGTCGTCGTCGACCCCTCCGGGCACCGCTGGATGATCTCCTCGTCCCCGGCTTCGACGCCTACTTCCAAGCACGGCGATCTCGCCTACCTCACACACGCTGTCCCCGACACCGGCCGAGCCCGCGCCTTCTACGGTGCCGTGCTGGGCTGGACCTTCAGTCCGGGCCGGATCGAGGACGGCTGGCACATCGAGGGCACCTACCCGCCGGCCGGGATGCACGGCAGCGCGGGCCAGGCCGGGATCGAGCCGGTCTACCAGGTCGACGACCTGGCCGCCGCACTGGCCGCAGTCCGCGACCACGGAGGCCAT
>JBGSWT010000138.1:0-2203 GCA_041751815.1 Pseudonocardiaceae bacterium | reverse complement strand
GTACGCCTGCTGGCGCACGATGCGGTCCAGGTCGCCGCCGGGCAGCCCATGCCGTTGCCGGACGAACGCCAACGCGTCCGGCCCCGAGATCACCTGCGGGCCAGCCGGGAAGTCCGCGCCGGAGAACTTGTCGTTAACCGGTTCCCGCAGGCATACCTCGACCCCGCCGACGGCTTCGGTGAGCAGCGAGAAACCCAACAGATTGATCTCCGCATAGTGGTCGATGCCGACCCCGGTGAGATCCTTGACGGTCTCCAGCAGCAACTTTCGGCCCGCGGAGACGGATTCCCTGCGGACGGTGGCCGGATCGGCTCCTTGCTCGACGAGCCGTGCCGCGGTGGCGCTCTTCGCGCGGGTGAACGCGGAATTGAGCTTGTGCTTGCCGTACCCCTCGGGCAGCTGCACGTACAGGTCCCGTGGCAGCGAGATCGCTACCGCATGCATGCCATCGCTCGGGATCCGCACCAGAATCATGGTGTCGGTGAGCTCGCCCTCGTTGTTGCCGGCGCGCAGCCGGGACAGCACATCGGCGGGCAGCGGGTTGTCCTGCGCGTCGGTGCGGCTGTCCATGCCCACCAACAGGATGTCGATAGCGGCGTCCGAAGCGCTGAAGCCGATCACATCCGTGGTGCTCAGGCCTTTCTGGAGGCTCTGGAAGGTCGACCACCCATACCCGGTGAGGCCGAGCACCAGGGCGGACACCATCGCGAGCACCATCTTGGTGCCGCGAAACCCATAATTCGGCCGCCGCCGGGGGACGGGTATCTCGCCACGCCGGCGCGGTGACGACATGGTCGGAGGTTTGCGGGCTTTCCGACGTTGTCTCGGGGGTTCTTTCGGGGGTTGCGGGCCATCGTCTGGTCCACGCCGCCGACCCGGCCGTTCGGGTTGCCCGGCGGAGCTCCCCGGCCAGGGTGGCCTGTCGTCCACGCATCCCCCTCCTGCGTTCTGCGGCTGGTGCGGCGGCACGGCCAGGCTATCCGTTTGCCTAGTGCAGACGTGTGAACGCCTAGTCGGGTTGTCATGGCACACTCGGTTCGCCGCTGTCTGATTGGCCAGCCAGGT
Source organism: Pseudonocardiaceae bacterium (assembly GCA_041751815.1). GTDB lineage: Bacteria > Actinomycetota > Actinomycetes > Mycobacteriales > Pseudonocardiaceae. Next base: position 1,138 of record JBGSWT010000138.1, on the reverse strand, counting down.
TGGGAGGGTGAACCGATGCGGCTTCTGGTCACCGGCGGTGCGGGATTCATCGGGTCCACGTTTGTGCGGCGAGTGCTATGCGGGGCGGAACCTTCATTGGCTGGCGCCGAGGTGGTGGTCCTGGACAAGCTGACCTACGCAGGCAACGCGGAGAACCTGGCGCCGGTGGCGACCGATCCGGCACTGCACTTCGTCAAGGGTGACATCACCGAAGCATTACTGGTGGCCGACCTGATGATCGGTGTCGACGCGGTAGTGCACTTCGCCGCGGAGTCGCATGTGGACCGCTCGATCCTGGGCGCCGCCCCGTTCGTGGTGACCAACGTGGTGGGTACGCACACCGTGCTGCAGGCCGCGCTGGACGCCGGCGTGTCGACGTTTGTGCACGTCTCCACCGACGAGGTATACGGCTCGATCGAATCGGGCTCCTGGCTCGAGGACCATGTGCTGGAGCCGAACTCGCCATACTCGGCGTCCAAGGCGGGTTCCGACCTCCTCGCCCGCGCCTACGCCCGCACCCATGGCATGGATGTGCGGATCACCCGCTGCTCCAACAATTATGGGCCCTACCAGTACCCGGAGAAGGTCATCCCGTTGTTCGTCACGAACCTGCTCGACGGGTTGCCGGTGCCGTTGTACGGCGATGGGCTCAACGTGCGGGACTGGTTGCACGCCGACGACCACTGCCATGGCATCGCGCTGATACTCGAGCGCGGCCGAGCCGGTGAGATCTACAACATCGGTGGGGGCACCGAACTCACCAATACCGAGCTCACCGGCTTACTGCTGGAGGCGACCGGTGCGGATTGGTCCAGCGTCCGGCCGGTGACCGACCGCAAGGCTCATGACCGCCGTTACTCGGTGGACTGGACGAAGATCCGAACCGAGCTCGGTTACCGCCCCGCAGTGGACTTCAGACAGGGGCTGGTCGAGACGGTGCGGTGGTATGCCGAGCACCGGGACTGGTGGCAGCCGCTGAAGGCGTCCGCCGCGGTCCCGGGTTGAAGCGACGCTTGCCTTGTCAGGGTCGAGCCATAAACCGAGCCTGCTGGTGACTGGCGGTGCGGGCCAGCTCGGCCGGGATCTGGTGGCCGCGGCCGCCCGCGCCGGGATCACGCGGGTTCGTGCCCCGAGCTCG
>JBGSWT010000137.1:0-7385 GCA_041751815.1 Pseudonocardiaceae bacterium | reverse complement strand
CTCGGTGGTCTCAACCGGCCGCCAACCCCCGCCAGCGCGCTGGCGGGGGTTGGCTGCCGTTTGAGACCACCGAGACGGGGGTTGGTGGTCCTTGAAGAGCCACCAACCGGGTCAGCGGTAGTCGCGACCGAAGTCGTAGTCGTCCAAGGGGACAGCTGCTCCGGTGCCGGTGCCGAACACGTCGGGCGAGTAGTAGCCGTCGTCGTAGGACGGGATCGCGTACGCCGCGGCCCGTGCCTCCTCGGTCGGTTGCACCTCGATGTTGCGGTACCGGTTGATCCCGGTGCCGGCCGGGATCAGCTTGCCGATGATCACATTCTCCTTGAGGCCGAGCAGCTTGTCGCTCTTGCCCTGGATCGCCGCATCGGTGAGGATCTTGGTCGTCTCCTGGAACGATGCCGCGGACAGCCACGACTCGGTCGCCAGCGACGCCTTGGTGATCCCCATCAGGACCGGACGGCCCGAGGCAGGCTCAGCACCCTCGGAGACCACCCGCCGGTTCTCCGACTCGAACTCGCCGCGCTCGGCCAGCCCACCAGGAAGGAACTCGGTGGCACCCGAGTCGATGATCGTCACCCGGCGCAGCATCTGCCGAACGATGACCTCGATGTGCTTGTCGTGGATGTCCACACCCTGCGACCGGTACACCTGCTGGACCTCGCGAACCAGGTGCAGCTGAACCTCCCGTGGCCCCATCACGCGCAGCACCTCGTGCGGGTCCACCACACCCTCGAGCAACTTCTGCCCGACGGTCACGTGGTCGCCGTCGGCCACCGAGCGCTCGGTACCCTCGACGTTGATCACCGCAAGCCGCTGCCGCTTGGACAGCTTCTCGTAGACGATCTCCTCACTACCGTCGTCCGGAATGATGGTGATCTTCCAGAACTTCTCGCCGTCCTCGATGCGCACCCGGCCGTCGGCATCGGCGATCGGCGCCATGCCCTTGGGCACCCGGGCCTCGAACAACTCCTGCACCCTTGGCAGGCCGGTGGTGATGTCTTCGCCGGCGATCCCGCCCTGGTGGAAGGTGCGCATGGTCAGCTGGGTACCGGGCTCGCCGATGGACTGTGCGGCCACAATGCCGACCGCTTCGCCCACGTCAACGAGCTTGCCGGTGGCCATGGAGCGGCCGTAGCACACCGCACACACCCCATTAGCCGCCTCGCAGGTGAGCACAGAGCGCACCTTGACGCGCAAGACGCCAGCCGTGAGCAGCGTGTCGATCGCGACATCGCCCACGTCCGCACCTCGCGGCAGGATCATCGAGCCGGAGTCGTCCAGCACGTCCTCTGCGGTGCAGCGGGCGTACAGGCTGGTCTGCACGTAACGGTGGCGCATCAGGGCACCGTCCGGTCCGGGCTCAGCGACCGGCATCTGGATCCCGCGCTCGGTACCGCAGTCGTTCTCCCGCACGATGACGTCCTGCGAGACGTCGACCAAGCGACGGGTGAGGTATCCGGAGTCGGCGGTCCGCAGTGCAGTATCGGCTAGGCCCTTACGGGCACCGTGGGTGGCGATGAAGTACTCCAGCACGCTCAGACCCTCGCGGAAGTTGGCCTTGATCGGCCGCGGGATGTACTCCCCCTTCGGGTTGGAGACCAGGCCACGCATGCCAGCCAGGGACCGGACCTGAGTCATGTTCCCGGCCGCTCCGGAAGACACGATCGTGAAGACCGGGTTGTCCTCCGGGAAGTTGGCCTCCATCGCCTTGGCGACCTCGTCAGTGGCTTGAGACCAGATCTTGACCAGCTCGCCGTTGCGCTCGTCACGGGAGAGCACACCACGCTGGTAGCGCTTCTCCACCTGGTCGGCCTTGGCCTCATACTGGTCCAGGATCTGCTGCTTCGCGGCCGGCACCACCACGTCGGAGCTGGACAGCGTCACACCGGAGCGGGTAGCCCAGTGGAAGCCGGCGTCCTTGAGCTTGTCCAGTGTCTGAGCGACGGCGACCATCGGATAGCGCTCGGCGAGATCGTTGACGATCGCAGCCTGCCGCTTCTTGGGAAGCACGTCGTTGACGTACGGGTAGTCCTCGGGCAGCAGGTCGTTGAACAACACCCGTCCCACAGTGGTGTCCGCGATCCACGCCGCTCCCGGCTCCCAGTCCTGGGTCTCCCGGAGACGGGGCTGCTCGCTCAGCGGCGGCACCACGTTACGTAGCCGAACCCGAATCTTGGCCTGCAGGGCGATGGTGCCACGGTCCAGCGCCATCAACGCCTCGGCAGGTGAGGAGAACGAGAGGCCCTCACCCTGGTCGCCCTCGCGGAGCTTGGTGAGGTGATACAGCCCAGTGACCATGTCCAGCCGGGGCATCGCCAGCGGACGGCCTGAAGCCGGGGACAGGATGTTGTTACTGGACAGCATCAGAACCCGAGCCTCGGCCTGCGCCTCCGCCGACAGCGGCAGGTGCACCGCCATCTGGTCTCCATCGAAGTCAGCGTTGAACGCCTCGCAGACCAGCGGGTGCAGCTGGATCGCCTTGCCCTCGACCAGCTGGGGCTCGAAGGCCTGAATACCCAGACGGTGCAGGGTCGGCGCCCGGTTCAGCAGTACCGGGTGCTCGGTGATGACCTCCTCGAGGACATCCCACACCTGCGGACGCTGCCGCTCCACCATCCGCTTGGCTGACTTGATGTTCTGCGCGTGGTTGAGATCCACCAGACGCTTCATCACGAACGGCTTGAACAGCTCCAGTGCCATCTGCTTGGGCAGACCGCACTGGTGCAGTTTCAGCTGCGGACCGACCACGATGACCGAGCGGCCCGAGTAGTCGACCCGCTTGCCGAGCAGGTTCTGCCGGAACCGGCCCTGCTTGCCCTTGAGCAGATCCGACAACGACTTCAGCGGACGGTTTCCTGGGCCGGTCACCGGACGACCGCGACGACCGTTGTCGAACAGGGCGTCGACGGCCTCCTGCAGCATCCGCTTCTCGTTGTTGACGATGATCTCTGGAGCACCCAGGTCGATGAGCCGCTTGAGCCGGTTGTTCCGGTTGATCACCCGGCGATAGAGGTCATTGAGGTCGGAGGTGGCGAACCGGCCACCGTCGAGCTGCACCATGGGACGCAGATCCGGCGGAATCACCGGAACGCAGTCCAGGACCATTCCCATCGGATTGTTGCGGGTGGCCTGGAAGGCCGCGACGACCTTGAGACGCTTGAGCGCCCGCAACTTCTTCTGGCCTTTGCCAGACCGAATAACCTCGCGCAGGTTATCCGATTCGGCGTCGATGTCGAAGTTCTCCATCAGCTTCTGGATCGCTTCGGCACCCATGGCACCCGTGAAGTACTCGCCGTAGCGGTCATAGAGCTCGCGGTAGAGGAGTTCGTCCACGATGAGCTGACCCACATCGAGCTTGGCGAATGTGTCCCAGATCTCGCCGAGCCGGTCGATCTCGCGCTGGGCACGGTCACGCAGCTGGCGCATCTCGCGCTCGCCGCCCTCCTTGACCTTGCGCCGCACGTCGCTCTTGGCGCCTTCGGCCTCCAACTCGGCGAGATCGGCCTCAAGCTTCTGCGCGCGTACCTCGATGTCAGCGTCGCGACGGTCCTCGAGCCGCTTTCGCTGAACACCGATCTCGCTCTCCAGGGTGGGGAGATCGTTGTGTCGCTCTTCAGCGTTCACCGCCGTGATGGCGTAGGCAGCGAAGTAAATAATCTTTTCAAGGTCCTTGGGAGCCAGGTCGAGCAAGTAGCCCAGCCTGCTGGGGACGCCCTTGAAGTACCAGATGTGGGTGACCGGTGCAGCCAGTTCGATGTGACCCATCCGCTCGCGGCGCACCTTGGCGCGAGTAACCTCGACACCGCAGCGCTCGCAGATGATCCCCTTGAAACGCACGCGCTTGTACTTACCGCAATAGCATTCCCAGTCCCGGGTGGGGCCGAAGATCTTCTCGCAGAAGAGCCCGTCCTTCTCCGGCTTGAGCGTACGATAATTGATGGTCTCCGGCTTCTTCACCTCGCCGAAGGACCACTGGCGGATGTCCTCTGCGGTCGCGAGGCCGATGCGGAGCTCGTCGAAGAAGTTGACGTCAAGCACGTCTGCTTCCTTCTCCCTATGTTGATGAAATCCCTATGGTGATCAAATGCAAATCGGTTCCGTGCGGGGTAGTCGCTCGCTTTGAATCTAGTGCGTGCGGTGCGAGGGTGGGCGGGAGGACCACCCCCGCACCGCACACGGTCTTTGCCAGCCGTTACTGCACGACGTCGTCTACCGAAGGAGACTCGTTGCGAGACAGATTGATCCCGAGGTTGGCGGCGGCGCGTTCCAGGTCCTCGTCATCGGAGTCGCGCATCTCGATCGCTGCGCCGTCGCTGGAAAGCACCTCGACGTTGAGGCACAGCGACTGCAGCTCCTTGAGCAACACCTTGAACGACTCGGGAATTCCGGGCTCGGGAATGTTCTCACCCTTGACGATGGCCTCGTACACCTTGACCCGGCCGAGCACATCGTCGGACTTGATCGTCAACAGTTCCTGCAGGGTGTATGCCGCCCCGTAGGCCTGCATCGCCCAGCACTCCATCTCACCGAAGCGCTGACCACCGAACTGTGCCTTTCCACCCAGCGGCTGCTGCGTGATCATCGAGTACGGGCCGGTCGAACGAGCGTGAATCTTGTCGTCGACCAGGTGCAGCAACTTGATGATGTACATGTAGCCGACCGCGATCGGGAAGGGATACGGCTCGCCGGTACGACCGTCCAACAACTGCGCCTTGCCGTTGGGTCCGACCATCTGGTCGCCGTCCCGGTTGGGCCGGCTGGAGCCCAGCAGCCCGGTAATCTCTTCTTCCCGAGCGCCGTCGAACACCGGCGTGGCCACCAAGCTGCCAGGCTCGGAGTGGTACAGCTCCTCAGGCAGCCGAGAGGCCCAGTCCGGATCACCGTCGATATGCCACCCGCTCTTGGCGATCCACCCGAGGTGGGTCTCCAGGATCTGTCCGATATTCATCCGGCGCGGCACACCGTGGGTGTTGAGGATGATGTCCACCGGCGTCCCGTCGGTCAGGAACGGCATGTCCTCTACCGGCAGGATCTTGCCGATGACGCCCTTGTTACCGTGCCGGCCGGCGAGCTTGTCGCCGTCCTGGATCTTGCGCTTCTGCGCGACGTACACCCGGACCAGCTCGTTGACGCCAGGCGACAGCTCATCGTCGTCCTCCCGGGAGAACACCCGGATGCCGATGACCTTGCCGGTTTCGCCGTGCGGCACCTTGAGGCTGGTGTCGCGAACCTCGCGAGCCTTCTCGCCAAAGATCGCGCGAAGCAGCCGCTCCTCAGGAGTCAGCTCGGTTTCGCCCTTCGGCGTCACCTTGCCAACCAGGATGTCGCCGGCCTGTACCTCAGCGCCGATCCGGATGATGCCTCGCTCGTCGAGATCCGCCAACACCTCCTCGGAGACGTTCGGGATGTCGCGAGTGATCTCTTCAGCACCCAGCTTGGTGTCCCGGGCGTCGATCTCGTGCTCGTCGATGTGGATCGAGGTGAGCACGTCATCCTGCACCAGGCGCTGGCTCAGGATGATCGCGTCCTCGTAGTTGTGCCCCTCCCACGGCATGATCGCCACGAGCAGGTTCTTGCCCAGAGCCATCTCGCCGGTGTCGGTGCACGGTCCGTCGGCGATCACGTGACCGACCTCGATCCGGTCCCCCTCGGCCACGATGGGCCGCTGGTTGGTGCAGGTGCCCTGGTTGGACCGGTGGAACTTATGCATCCGGTAGGTTTGCCTGCTGCCGTCGTCGGCCATGACCGTGACGTAGTCGGCGCACAGCTCCTCGACCACGCCGGCCTTCTCCGCCACTACGACGTCGCCGGCATCCACCGCGGCCCGCAGCTCCATGCCGGTTCCCACCAGCGGCGCCTCGCTGCGCAGTAGCGGCACCGCCTGGCGCTGCATGTTGGCGCCCATCAGTGCACGGTTCGCATCGTCGTGCTCGACGAACGGGATCATCGCGGTGGCCACCGACACCATCTGGCGCGGCGAGACGTCCATGTAATCCACGCCGAACGGGTCGATGTAGTCGACGTCACCACCCTTGCGACGAACCAGCACGCGGTCCTCGGCGAAGTGGCCGTCCTCGGCCAGCACCGCGTTGGCCTGCGCGATGACGTGCCGATCCTCCTCATCAGCGGTGAGGTAGTCGATCTGCTCGGTGACCAGGCCGTCGACGACCTTGCGGTAGGGAGTCTCGATGAAGCCGAACGGGTTGACCCGGGCATAGGAGGACAGCGAACCGATGAGCCCGATGTTCGGGCCCTCCGGGGTCTCGATCGGGCACATCCGGCCGTAGTGCGAATGGTGCACGTCTCGGACCTCGAAGCCGGCCCGTTCCCGGGACAAGCCTCCTGGACCCAGGGCGGACAGCCGCCGCTTGTGGGTCAACCCGGCCAGCGGATTGGTCTGGTCCATGAACTGGGACAGCTGGGAGGTGCCGAAGAACTCCTTGATCGCCGCTACCACCGGCCTGATGTTGATCAGGGTCTGCGGCGTGATGGCCTCGACGTCCTGGGTCGTCATCCGCTCGCGGACAACCCGCTCCATGCGGGACAGGCCGACCCGGATCTGGTTCTGGATCAGCTCACCCACGGTGCGCAGCCTGCGGTTACCGAAGTGGTCGATGTCGTCGGTCTCCACCGGCACCACGGCGTCCGGACCACCACTGGCGGCCGGCATCGTCGCCTCGCCCGCGTGCAGCCGGACCAGGTAGTCGATGGTGGTGACGATGTCGTCCTCGGTGAGCACCCCGTTGCGGTGCGGCAGGGCCAGCCCCAGCTTCTTGTTGACCTTGTACCGGCCGACCTTGGCAAGGTCGTATCGCTTGACCTTGAAGAAGAGGTTCTCCAGCAACGCTTGCGCGCTCTCCTTGGTCGGCGGCTCACCCGGACGCAGCTTGCGGTAAATGTCCAGCAGCGCCTCGTCGGGGCCGCCGGTGTGGTCCTTTTCCAGGGTGGCGAGCAGCGTCTCGGAGTGCGCGAATCGAGCAGCGATCTGGTCGGTCGTCCAGCCCAGCGCCTTGAGCAGCACCGTCACCGGCTGGCGACGCTTGCGGTCGATCCGCACACCCACCGTGTCACGCTTGTCCACGTCGAACTCCAGCCAGGCACCACGGCTGGGAATGATCTTGACGCTGTAGACGTCCTTGTCGGTGGTCTTGTCCACCGCGTGGTCGAAGTACACCCCAGGAGAGCGAACGAGCTGGGACACCACGACCCGCTCGGTTCCGTTGATGATGAAGGTGCCTTTGCTCGTCATCATCGGGAAGTCACCCATGAACACCGTCTGCGACTTGATCTCACCGGTGTTGTTGTTGGTGAACTCGGCCGTGACGAACAAGGGCGCCGCGTAGGTCATGTCCTTGTCCTTGCACTCCTCCACGGAGGCCTTGACC
>JBGSWT010000136.1:0-3554 GCA_041751815.1 Pseudonocardiaceae bacterium | reverse complement strand
GCGCCCAACGAGCGGACGCCGAGTCGGCGCAGCAGGTGGCGCGGATGCTCGGGAACCTTCTGCGCTCCGACAACTTCCCCCGCTGGTTGGTGGCCTCGGCGCTGGACGTCCTCGTCGCAGACGCGTCGGCGAGCCTGTTGGAGCTCTCGGGCGGGCAGTTCGAGCTGACTCACGACGATGGCGAGTTCCTCGTCGTCGACCACGCTGATGCCGACGTTCGTCGCCCGGTGAAGACGCTGTCCGGGGGAGAGACGTTCCAGGCCAGCCTCGCGCTCGCCCTCGCATTGTCAGCGCAGATGTCCACCCTGGCCGCCGAGGGCGCCGCCCGCCTCAACTCGATCTTCCTCGATGAGGGGTTTGGCACCCTCGACGAAGCCAACCTCGACGTCGTCGCCGGCACCCTGGAGAGCCTGGCGACCCGGGGCGACCGGATGGTCGGCGTCATCACGCACGTGCCCGCCTTGGCCGAGCGGGTCCCCGTGCGGTTCTTGGTCACTCGCGACCAGCGCACCGCGTCAGTCGTCCGGGAGGCCACGTGACGGTTGCACCGCAGCGGCCGCGGATGCGCTTTTGGGTCGATCCGTGGGATCCCGGCTACGGGGCCAGCCTGGACGTCGAAGAGCTCGGCGAGTCGAGCGCCCGAGTCGTCACCGATGTCGAGCTGCCCGACGATCGGTGGCGCCCGCTCGATCCCGACCAGCAGGTCGAGCTGCCGTCGGTGACCCTGTTCGTCGACGGTGTGCGCCGTATCGACGGCCGGGTGTGGGTGGACCAGCCTGCTGATGACGCTGCCTCGTCGCCAGCGTTGTGCGCGTCGTATGCGGCGGGCGTGATCTGCTGCTGTGCCGGGGAAGGGGCGCATCTACTGGCCATCGACGTGCGCCGCGGGCTGTTCACGACCGCCGCGGATGCCGTCGACATCCCCACGACAGCCGGCACCTACCGCGTCAGTCGCACCGACGTCCGCCCGAATACCGCGCCGATCCAGGCGTTGAGCCTCGCGCTGCAGGCCTGCCTCGGTGACACGGAGATCATCACGGCCGTGACCGCTCGGGCCGCGCTCAACGGGCACGGGCTGCCCGACGGTGGGGACCTGCTCGTTATCGACGGCCCGCTGCGCGGCCGCCAGCATCTGCCGCGGGCACTGGGCTACATCAAGAGCCATCACTGCACGTACCTGGTGCCACACCTCAACCGTCTGGTTGCTTCGCTGTCGCCCGGTCAGCGCACCCCAGTCTTCCTGCTCGGCAGCTCGTGGGACCGCTACACGTGGTACCTCCGGCTGCCTTGCGCACCCGGTGCGCCATGGGCCGGCATCGTGCGCCTGGAGTGCAGCGCCACCCTCAACGTCGCGGACGCGATCGGGATGGCGTGGCTCAGCCAGGCAACGTTGTGTCGCTACGCCTCCACCGAGTACAAGGACGCGCGGGCGCCCCAGAACCTGTACCCGATCGCCGGGCTCGAGCGGCAGCTCCGGCGGCGGCTTGGTGACGCCATGCTGCTGTACCGCGGCTTGCGCAGGGCCGGTACTCATCACTGAAAGTAGCTAGCGATTACGGTGGCCTCCGGGCTCTGCTTGTTCCTCACCGTTGGCGTCGTGGTTGAGGCATAGATGCGGCAGGCTCACACTGAGGCATGGACGCCTCGAACCTGCGCGAGATGCAGGCACCTCTGAAAGAGCAATACCGGTCCGATCCCGCCACCGCCCGCACACCGCTCAGGGCGCGTGGTGATTACCGCGACCGCGGAATCACCTGCACCGTGGACGGGTGGGCAGGCCCCGTGCGGGCAGGGCTGCACGGGGCCACCGGCGGCGACGGAAGCGACGCGTGTTCTGGCGACATGTTGTTGGAAGCATTGCTGGCCTGTGCAGGGGTGACCTTGCGCAGCGTGGCGACGGCGATGGGGCTGCCCTTGCGCTCGGTGAGCCTGCGCGCGGATGGCGTGTTCGACGCCCGCGGCACACTCGGGGTGGACCGTTTGGTTCCAGTAGGCGTCCAGGACATCGTGGTGACGGTGGAGGTCGACAGTGACGCGGATGATGCATCCTTGGAGCGGCTGGCCCGTTCAACGGAGAGATACTGCGTAGTCGGCCAGAGTCTCCGCGAGAATGCACGGTTCGTCGTGCGGCGCACCTCGGGTGCTTAAGACCGATCGACACCATGCCACGGGCGTTGCTCGCGATGGCGACGTCGGGAGAACCGTCCCAAACGGTAGGTGGACTCCGCGATGGCGATCGTCGTCGTAACGGCTAGCGAAGGGGCAGGGGATGGTGGAGCTCTACCCGCCGATCGAGCCGTATGAGCAGGGGATGCTCGATGTCGGCGAGGGGAACCTCGTGTACTGGGAAGTCTGCGGTAGCCCGGAGGGCAAGCCGGCCTTGGTCGTGCACGGCGGGCCGGGGTCGGGGTGCTCGACGAGGCTTCGCCGAATCGTCGATCCGGACCGGTACCGGGTGGTGCTGTTCGATCAGCGTGGGTGCGGACGTAGCACCCCGCACGCAAGCGATCCCGCCACGGACATGAGCTGTAACACCACCGAGCATCTGCTCTGCGACATGGAGCGGTTGCGTGAGCATCTCGGTATCAATCGCTGGCTGTTGTCTGGTGGTTCCTGGGGATCCACGCTGATCCTCGCCTACGCCGAGCGTCACCCGCAGCGGGTGTCGGAAATCGTGATCTCCAGTGTTACCACCACTCGACGTTCGGAGATCGATTGGCTTTACCGGGGCGTCGCGCGGTTCTTCCCCGAGGAATGGGAGCGGTTTCGGGCCGGTGTTCCCGAGGCTGACCGTGGCGGTGACCTCGTCGCCGCCTACGCGAGCCTGATGGAAGACCCCGACCCGCTGGTGCGGACCCAAGCCGCGAACGCCTGGGGTGCGTGGGAAGACGCGGTCCTCTCGCTGGAGCCCAACGCGAAACCGAACGCCTACAGTGACTGCCCCCCGGCCGCCCTGCTGGCGTTGGTCCGCATCTGCGCGCACTACTTCGCCCACGGCGCGTGGTTGGAGGAAGGAGCCCTGCTGCGCGACGCTGGACGCCTGGCCGGCGTCCCGGGCGTCCTGATCCACGGTCGCCTTGACCTGAGTGGTCCGCTGGACACCGCATGGGAACTCGCCCGCGCCTGGCCGGACGCGGAACTGATCGCCCTCCGAGACTCCGGGCACCAGGGCAGCGACACGAAGCGCGAACAGATGCTCAGCGCGCTCGACAAATTCGCCCGCCAATGACGTGAAATCCAGACCAACGATTTGATTCACCTAACGTGTATCGCTTGAGAAGTCACCGGTGCAGGCTTTAGCGCACACCATCAGTGGCAGCTCCTCGTGGACACGGAGGGCAGGCACGTGACTGGCCGCGGCAACGCTGCCACCGCCGTCCCGATCAGAGCGCGGGCTCCAGTGTCCTGGTGAGGACCCGCGCCGCCGCGTCGAGGTCGGCGAGCGTGAGTTCAGCCAGGCGGGTCTCGCTTGCGGCGGCGGGTAGCTCGGCCTCCGTGAGGATGGCCCGCGCCGCATTCTTAGTAAGCCGCTCGGCAGACTTCAGCGAGCTCGC
>JBGSWT010000135.1:0-2057 GCA_041751815.1 Pseudonocardiaceae bacterium | reverse complement strand
GGGGATGACCTTCTGTCTGAGAGAATGAAGAGTACAGAGCTGACATCTCCCTCAACAGAAGGTCGTCTGATACCAGTGTGTCATGGGTTTTCCTCGTTTCCCGATACGGCTGATAGTGAGGATGAGTTCGATATCACCAGTCTGCTGGAGGTCCTGGGTAAGGTGAAGGATCGACGGGGTACCCGGGGCAGGATGTATGAACTGGTGTTCGTCTTGGTGGTTTCGTTGGTAGCGGTGCTGGCGGGCGCTTCCAATTTTCGTCAGATCGCGGACCAGGTTGCGGACTTCCCGCAGTCGTTGCTGCGTCAGCTGGGGGCCAGGTGGTGTTATTTTCGACGCAGGTTCGGATGGCCGAGTGAGCGAACCATCCGGCGCGTGCTGGAAGGAATCGATGCTGACGAGCTGGACCTGCTGGTGGGGGCGTGGTTACGGGAGCGGGCACGCCGTGATGCGGATGGCACGATGGTTCTCGCGATCGATGGCAAGGTGCTGCGGGGTGCCTGGACCGATGAGAACAACATGTTCACGTTGTTCTCGGCGATGATCCACGGGGTGGGCGTGACCGTCGCTCAGATGCAGGTTCCGGCCGGCACGAACGAGATCACCCAGGTCGAGAGGTTGCTGGCCGGGGTTCCGGACAACGCCGGGCCACGGGTGGTGGTGACGATGGACGCTGCGCACACTCAGCGCGATACGGCCGAGTACATCGTTGCCAAGCGCGGGTTCGACTACGTGATGACCGTCAAGGGAAATCAGCAGAAACTATCGGAGTCGGTGTTCGACACATGTCTTCCCCTGCTGAAGAGAAACCCGGATCATGTTGTGGAGGAGAGTGGACATGGACGGATCAACCGCTGGTCGACGTGGATCGCCGACGGCGACGGTATCGACTTCCCGCACGCACGACAGGTGGGATGTATCCGCCGAGAAGTCTTCGATCTCGCCGGAGACCGGGTCAGTAAAGAGTACGCCTGGATAGTGACCAGCAGTGAGGCCGCCGACACCGCCGCGAGTGATCTTCACGAGTACGTCCGAAATCACTGGGGAATCGAGAACAAGAGTCAGAGTCACCACGTACGTGACACCACCTGGCGCGAGGACGCTCACCAGGCATATACCGGAAGCGGGCCACAGGTCATGGCCACACTGAGGAACGCGGCCATCGGGCTCCTCCGACTGAACGGTCTCAACATGATCAAAGAAACCACTGAACGGATATGTCGGGACCGGATTCGGGCACTGCCGCTGCTGGCCACCTAGAGTGACACGCTGTTACAGAAAGTGAACATGCCATTACCCTGCGTCGACAGTCCTGGGCGATATCGGCAAGAACGCACCACCTCGCTGCAACGACACTGAGCAAGGTCGGTGAGGCGGACCTGTCTTGGATTGCGGCGGAGCGTGCGATGAAGGCTGCAGACGAAGCCGTGATCGCTCCCCCGGCCTCGATCACCGCCGGACACCTCGCGGTGCTGCTGCGCGACGTGCTCACCGCCACCTCGTTCACCACCTCGGCCCACCCGCGCCGGCCCGAGGGCTGGACGATCAGCTGGGGTGAGCAGCTGGACCCGCGACAGGTCCGGCTCACCGTCCGCGACATCGACGACCGCGGGGAGATCACCACCGGGGCCGTGGCCGGCTACCTCGCCAAGTACGCCACCAAGGCCACCGAGATCATCGGGCACGCGTCGGCGCGCCTGACCGACGAGTCGATCGCCATCTACGCCGACCCTGCGACGCACGCGGGCCGGCTCGTCGGTGCTTGCTGGCGGCTCGGACAACCTGCCGTGCAGGTCCTGACCGATCACCGCGAGTGGACGCGCCAACATGATCCTGACGAGGACGGCGACCCGCTCGCCGAGTGGATGGCCGGGTACGGCCGACTCCGACGCTGGGCGCACATGCTCGGGTTCGGCGGGCACTTCTCCACCAAGTCCCGCCGCTACTCCACCACCCTCGGCGCACTCCGCCAGGCCCGGCGCGACTGGCGCCGCGAACATCTCCACGACACCGGCCCCGAGGGCGAGCACAGCCAGGCCCTCGACGACGAACCCACC
>JBGSWT010000134.1:0-7095 GCA_041751815.1 Pseudonocardiaceae bacterium | reverse complement strand
TGATCAAGCGCGCGGCCGGGGCGGGCGCCGGTGTCCTCGGCCTCGGGGTAGGAGTCCTCGCCTTGGGCGGCCTGGTGCGCAATCCATGGCAGGGCGGCGCCAACGCCGCGCTGTGGGTCACGCCTTGGCGCTCGGACAACGGCGAGCCGGTGTACCTGCGCTATGAGGACCACGACATCACCCTGGTCCGCCCCGAGGACCTCGCCGCCGGCAGTATTGCAACGGTCTTCCCGTACAAGCGGTCCTGGTCGGAGGAGGAGGCGCACAAGGCGCTGCGCGCTTCCGACGGCCCCGTGATGCTCATCCGGTTGCGGCCCGAGCAGGCGGCGCAGGTGGTCCAGCGCGAGGGCCAGGTCAACTTCCACTACGGCGACTTCTACGCGTACTCAAAGATCTGCACCCACCTGGGCTGTCCCGCCTCGCTGTACGAGGCACAGACCGCTCGGCTGCTGTGTCCGTGCCACCAGTCGCAGTTCGACATGTTGGAGTACGCCAAGCCGATCTTCGGTCCGGCCACCAGAGCCTTGCCTCAGCTGCCCATCGACGTCGATGATGAGGGATACTTCTATGCCAACGGTGATTTCATCGAGCCCGTAGGACCGGCATTCTGGGAGCGGAGGTCATGAGTTCCATGACAACGCCAAGTAAGCCGTCGGGCCTGGCTGCCAGGGCCGGTAAGACAGCCGACGAGCTCGACCAACGGTTTCACCTGGCTGCCGGCATGCGCAGACAGATCAACAAGGTCTTCCCGACGCACTGGTCGTTCATGCTCGGGGAAATCGCGCTGAACACCTTCATCGTGTTACTGCTGTCCGGGACTTACCTGGCGCTGTTTTTCGACCCGTCCATGGCTGAGGTCGAGTACCAGGGCGTCTACCAGAATCTCCGCGGGGTCGAGATGTCCCGGGCCTACGAGTCGACCCTGGAGCTCTCCTTCGATGTCCGTGGCGGCCTGTTCATCCGGCAGGTGCACCATTGGGCAGCACTACTGTTCGTCGCGGCCATCGTCGCCCACATGTTCCGCACCTTCTTCACCGGCGCTTTCCGCAAGCCGCGAGAGACGAACTGGACGATCGGCGTCCTCATCGCGATCCTGGCCGGGTTCGAGGGCCTGACCGGCTACTCACTGCCCGACGACCTGCTCTCGGGAACCGGACTCCGGATCATCTCGGCGATCACCATGTCCCCACCAGTGATCGGCACTTGGCTGCATTGGGCCCTCTTCGGCGGCGAGTTCCCCGGTACGGTGATCATACCCCGGTTCAACATCATCCACGTGCTGATCATCCCCGGTATCCTGCTCGCGCTCATCGCGGTGCACCTCGGGCTGGTCTGGTACCAGAAGCACACCCAGTTCCCCGGCCCCGGTCGCACCGAACGCACTGTGGTTGGGGTGCGGATTCTGCCGATCTTCGCAGTGAAGGCCGGCGGCTTCGCCATGGTGAACTTCGGTGTGATCTTCATCATGGCGGGGCTGTTCCAGATCAACCCGGTGTGGAACTTCGGCCCGTACAACCCGGCCCAGGTCTCGGCGGCCTCGCAGCCCGACTGGTACGTCGGCTGGCTCGACGGCTCGGCCCGGCTGTGGCCTTCCTGGGAGCTCTACCTGGGGGACTACATGATCCCCGCGTCATTCTGGCCGACGATGGTGATTCCCGGCATCATGTTCACCCTCGCGGCGATGTACCCCGCCCTCGAGCGCAAGCTGACCAAGGACTACGCCACCCACAACCTCCTGCAGCGCCCACGGGACGTCCCGGTGCGCGCCGCACTGGGCATGATGGCGATCTCCTTCATGTTCATACTGCTGCTTTCCGGCGGTAACGACGTCATCGCCTACGTGCTCAACATTTCGTTGAACGCAACCACCTGGGCCGGCCGCATCGGTCTGCTGCTGTTGCCCCCGCTCGCCTACTACGTCACATACCGGATCTGCCTTGGTCTGCAGCGGGCCGACCGCGCAGTCCTCGAACACGGCATCGAGACTGGCATCATCAAGCGCCTGCCACACGGTGAATTCATCGAGGTGCACCAGCCGCTGGGCGGTGTCGACGACCACGGCCACCCCATCCCGCTGGAGTACCAGGGCGCCTCGGTGCCCCGGCGAATGAATCAGCTGGGCTCGGCCGGTGCCCCAGTCCCGGGATCGCTGCTTCGGCCGGATCCTCCGGAGCAGACCAGGGCGCTGGACAAGGCCCGTCAGGATGCCATCTCCGGCGACGCACTCACGGCCAACCGCTCAGACCGGGAGTTGGCCGGCCGGCCGAACCAGCCCACCGAGTAGCGCGCGTCCCGCGGATCACGGGAGTGGGCTGGTAGCCGGAACTTGAGTGCTCTCGACCTCCCGAACTCAACGCTGGAGCTGTGTGATCGACCTGGGACAGCGCTGCTGTTGGGTTCGGGAACCGGAGGGCCAAGCTCATGTTCGAAGATCTGCGGGACACGGCCTGCTGGCCCCGGGTCCTGCTGGCTTTACGGTCGCCGGGAACCCGCAAGGTCAGCGAGCGATGGACGACTCTGAGATCCGAGCAGAGGGACCGTGAGGTCCGAGCAGAGCAGGCACGGCGGGGCATCATCGACCTAGGTGGCCGACGAGCTCACTCCGCTTTGGGGCCGATGTGGTATTCGAAGACCAACCCGGCAACCGTGCCGAGGATCAGCGCGGCACCGACCGCGACCAGCCACCACTGGTCAAGAGCCAGCGCGAAGCCGAGTACGGTCGCAGACAGCCCCATCCCAAACGGCCAGTAACTGCCGGGTGAGAAGAAGCCGAGTTCGCCGGCGCCGTCAGAGATCTCGGCATCGGCATTGTCCTCCGGGCGCATCCGGACTCGCCGGGAGACGAAGCGGAAGTAAGTGCCGATAATGAGGGTCAGCCCACCGGTCAGGACCAGCGCAGCCGTCCCGACCGGCTCGCCGACTGACCACAGGCCGTAGACCACCGCGGACAGGAAGAAGAACGCGGTAGTGATCTCGAAGATCCGCGCTTCGACCCTCATGGTGCTGCCTCGCTCTCGAACCTTCGATAGACCGGTCGATACTGAAGGTTAGCCGCCGGCCCCGCCGGCCTGGCGGATCTCGGCGGCGGTGCGGTCGGTGTCGAACGGGGAAGTGGTCACGGCCTCGGGCGCGCACAGCTCGCCGCAGTTCAGCTGAGCGAGTGCCTCACCGGCCGTGTACGGCCGCTGGGTCTGAGGATTGGTTTGGGCTCGCAGCACCAGATAGCGATCGAACAGGTCCCCCGGCAAAGCCCGCATCTCGAAGTTCATCATCGCGTGGTAGGTGCCGCACAACTCGGCGCAGCGACCGACGAAGGCGCCCGGACGCTCCACGGTGGTCTGAAAGACGTGGTCGGTGTCGTTCTTCTCCGGCCGCGGGAAGACGTCCCGCTTGAAGAGAAATTCCGGTATGTAAAACGAGTGCAGTACGTCGGTGGACACGATCCGGTATTCCACCACCCGATCGGTCGGGACGACCAGAAGCGGGACAGTGGTGGACGAGCCGACGGTGGACAGTGGCGCGCCTTCCTGGGTTCGCCTGACCGGATAAACCCCGTCCCTACCCGGGTTATCCTTCAGGTACTCGAACTCCCAGTTCCATTGAAAGCCGACCACTCGCACCCGGAGATCCGGATTATCGACTTTGGCATTGACGACGTTCTGCGCTACCACTGTGAAGTAAAACAGCACCGCGACGATGACGAAGGGGATGACGGTGTAGACAATCTCAAGCGGCAGGTTGTACTGAGTCTGCCGAGGCATCTCACCGGATCTTTTGCGGTGGAAAATAACCGTCCACACGATCAGTCCTGCGACGATCGCCCCGACCACCAGCGCCGCGACCGTCGCCCAGATCCACAGTGCGCGCATCGTCTCAGCCTGCGGAGTGACTCCCTCCGGCCAGCCGAATGCAAACACATCGTGGACCGAGCACCCGGTCGACACCAAGGCGACCATTCCCGCCAGAGCGGCCACCTTCGATAGCCGAACCGAGCGAGAGCGGACCACGCCGATCACGCCTGGTTCCTCCTCGTCGCCCCATGCGGCCGTCAGCTCACTAGCTGAAGCCTAAACCAGCGCCACGCCCCCAGCTCCCCCGGGGAGCGAGTGTCCGCGCGACCGGTCGTCATACTGTTCCCGATGGTCGTACTGGGTCGCTGTGGCGGGCCCCACTGTGGCGTCCCACTGTGACGTCCCCACCGGGGGATCCGGCTGTGACGTCCCCACCGGGGGATCCGGCCGCCGACGAAAGGGTGAACGCGTGTGCGGGTTGCTGGGACTACTGACAGCGCAGCAAGACGCGCCAGCCCGAGTGGCGGACGTGACCGCGGCCTTGAGCTGCCAGCGGCATCGCGGCCCCGACGAGACCGGGACCTGGCACGACGCCGACGTGGTGCTCGGCTTCAACCGGCTGTCCATCATCGACATCGAGAACTCACATCAGCCCCTGCGGTGGGGGCCGCCGGAGACGCCTGAGCGTTACACCATCTTGTTCAACGGAGAGATCTACAACTACCTCGAGCTTCGCGACGAGCTCCAAGGCGAGCCCTACGGCGTGAGCTTTAGCACTGAGGGTGACACCGAAGTCGTCCTGGCCGCCTACCACCACTTCGGGGCTGCTGCCGTGCAGCGGCTGCGAGGAATGTTCGCGTTCGTCATCTGGGACGCGCAGCTGCGCGGCGCATTCGGCGCCCGGGATCCCTTCGGCATCAAGCCGCTATTCAGCTGCGCGGGGCCCGGCGGAGTCGCCTTCGCCAGCGAGAAGAAAAGTCTGCTGGAGCTGGCGCCCTCGCTGGGCGTGTCTGGCGGATCTATGGAGGTGGACCACCGGGCGCTGCAGCTCTACCTGAGCCTGCAGTACGTGCCCGAACCGGCGTCCCTGCACACCGGGATAACCCGGATCGAGTCCGGCACCTCGTTCACTGTCTCCCCCGGCGGCAAGCTGATCACCGAGCGGTATTTCCATCCCAATTTCCGGCCCCGTCCGGTCCGTTCCGATGCCGAGGCGGGTGCCCTGCACGACGAGATCACCACGGTGTTGCGGGACTCGGTCGCCAAGCACATGCGGGCCGACGTCACCGTCGGCGCCTTCCTGTCCGGCGGGATCGACTCCACCGCCATCGCCGCGCTGGCCAGGGAGCACAATCCGGACCTGATCACCTTCACCACCGGCTTTGAGCGGGAGGGGTACTCCGAGGTAGACGTGGCCGCAGAGTCGGCCGCCGCGATCGACGCCCGGCACGTAGTCCGTACAGTCTCAGCCCCCGAGCTGGCCGAGGCGCTGCCGCTAATCGTGTGGTACCTCGACGATCCGGTGGCTGACCCGGCGCTGGTGCCGCTGTGGTTCATCGCCAGGGAAGCCAGGGAACACGTGAAGGTCGTGCTCTCCGGTGAGGGCGCAGACGAGCTCTTCGGTGGATACACCATCTACCGGGAACCGCTTTCGCTGGCCGCTTTCGAGAAGGTCCCTGGTGCGTTGCGCCGAACGCTGGGGCGAATCTCCACCCGCATCCCACAGGGAGTACGAGGCAAGGATCTGTTACGCCGGGGATCGCTGACGCTGGAACAGCGCTATTACGGCAACGCACGAATCTTCCCGGACGACCAGCTGCGTGCGGTGCTGCGCGGATACGACCCGGCCATCTCGCACACCGATGTCACCGCGGAGGCCTACGCCGCTTCGACCGGCTGGGATCCGGTGACCCGCATGCAGCACGTGGATCTGTTCACTTGGCTGCGTGGCGACATCTTGGTCAAGGCTGACAAGGTGACCATGGCCAATTCGCTGGAGCTACGGGTGCCCTTCCTCGATACGGAAGTATTCCGGGTGGCCGCCACCATCCCACTCGAGGAGAAGATCACCCGCCAGACCACCAAGCACGCGTTACGCCGGGCGCTGCGCGACATCGTGCCTGCTCACGTGCTGAACCGGCGCAAGCTGGGTTTCCCGGTGCCGATCCGGCACTGGCTCAAAGATGACCTGCACGACTGGGCCCGCGGCATCGTCAACGACTCCGGAACCGCGGAGCTTCTGGACCTCACAGCGGTGCACCGGATGCTCGACGAGCATCGCGCCGGCCTACGAGATCACAGCAGGCGAATCTGGGCGGTACTGGTTTTCATGCTCTGGCACGGGATCTTCGTCGAGCAGCGGATCGTCCCCAAGGTGCCCGAACCGCACTACCCGGTACAGGTCTAGCGGGGCGGGCACCAGCGCCGGACATACCGTGCACCAGCGCCCGACACGCGGACGTTGGTCGGGGCGGGCTTAGTTGAACGAGTCTCCGCAGGCACAGGAACCACCCGCGTTGGGGTTGTCGATGGTGAAGCCCTGCTTCTCGATGGTGTCCACGAAATCGATCACGGCGCCCTGCAGGTAGGGGGTGCTCATCCGGTCGACCACGACGGCAAGACCGTTGAAATCTCGCTTGGAATCACCGTCGAGTGTGCGCTCATCGAAGAACAGCTGGTAGCGCAGGCCTGCGCAGCCCCCGGGCTGCACGGCGATGCGCAGATGCATGTCGGTCCGGCCCTCCTGGTCCAGGAGTGCCTTCGCCTTTGCGGCAGCGGCGTCGCTCAGCTCGACACCGTGGGTCGGCGCCTCGGTGTCGGTGATGTTCTCGACGGTCATGGCTCTCCCTGGAATCGGCGCGTGAAGCATGCACAGCTGTCTGGACCACGGTAACGCCTACGACCGGTGCGTGATTCCCGCTCCCTGGCGGGAACTGGAACCCTTACCGTCCGCCCCACTGGCGGGCGGCGTGCTCGGCCACCGCTTCCAGCGTACCCGCCGGGTCAGCCAGTGCGGCCTGTACTGAGCCGACCAGCTCTGCCGCGGCATATGCGGCACAGACCCCGACCGCAGCAGCCTCCCGCCGTCCCACTGACACCTGCCCGGCCAGCACGACACAGGGCAGCCCACGCTGCGCGGCGCCTTCGGCGAGCGCAGTGACGAGTTTGCCGCGCAACGACTGCCAGTCGAAGCTGCCCTCACCGGTGACCACAAGCTCGGCGTGGTCGAGCGCATCGTCCAGGCCGGTGCGTTCGGCGACCAGCTGCGCGCCGGAGACTCGCTCGGCGCCGAGCCCGAGGAGCG
>JBGSWT010000133.1:0-2998 GCA_041751815.1 Pseudonocardiaceae bacterium | reverse complement strand
GGACGGGCTCTACTAGAAGGGCTGGTTCGGCGGGCCGGGGCTCAGGCCGCTCAGATCTCAGCGCGCGCCTTGGCCAATAGTTGCCTGGTGTGGTCAGGAGTTCTGGCGTCCACCGTCAGCCGGTCGAAGACCCTGGCGTACAACT
Organism: Pseudonocardiaceae bacterium; assembly: GCA_041751815.1. Taxonomy (GTDB): domain Bacteria; phylum Actinomycetota; class Actinomycetes; order Mycobacteriales; family Pseudonocardiaceae. The sequence continues at coordinate 2,853 of JBGSWT010000133.1, read as the reverse complement.
CAGTCTCGGATCGTTTGTCCAGATAGAGTGCGCCGTTGAGGTGCTCGATATACACCACATCCGGCAGCTCCGGAAGGGCGAAGCGCAGCATCGTGAACGAACCCTCAGCGCCGTACCCGCTGAGCTGGTAGGGCACGACCTGCAGGGTGATGTTGGGCCGCTTGGTCAGTTCGAGGAGATGCTCGATCTGGGCCAGCATCACCCGCCTGCCGCCGATCGGCCGGTGTAGTACGGACTCGTCTATGACCGCCCATAGCTTGGGCGCATCCGGCCCGGCAAGTAGCGCCTGGCGCTGCATCCGCATCGTGACTTGGCGTTCTGCGTTCTGGCTCGCCACCTGGAACCAACCGCGGGTCGCGATCGCCCTCGCGTAGTCCTCGGTCTGCATCAGGCCAGGCAGGAACTGCAGCTCGTAAGTGTGGATCCGGGACGCCGACTCCTCCAAGCCGAGGTAGTCCTGGAACCAGTCGGCCAGCATATCGGTGTAGCGATGCCACCAGCCGGGCTCGTTGGATGCCTTGACCATCTCGAGGAACACCTCGCGCTCCTCGGAATCCGTCACCCCGTACATGGTGAGCAGGTCGGTCACGTCCCGCGGTTTGAAGCTGACCCTGCCGAGCTCGAGGCGGCTGATCTTCGATTCTGAACCACGGATGGTGTAACCGGCCTCTGCCCGTGTGATCTCGGCGGCTTCCCGCAGTCGGCGCAGGCGTGCGCCCAACACGATGCGGCGAGCCGTCGGGCCGCTACTGTGGCCAAGCGCAGAACCAGGAGATAGCTCAGCGGGATCGTCTGTGGCCATGGCGCACCTCCGGGTGTATTCAAGTGTCCCATTCATGTAGCGCTGGCGGACACCCGATCACTCAACGTACCGCGGTGTGGCACACGGTCAACGCACCACCCGTGGTTTACCGGACGCGCCCACGCTCCTACCCTGGCTGCGTCCAGACCCGTACTCCAATGCTTGTGAGGCCTTTGATGCCCGATACCGCCGCCCCACTGTCGGATGATGTCACACCAGTGTATATCGACACCACCAAGGCGAGCATTGCTCGAGTCTACGACGCGGCCCTTGGCGGCAAGGACAATTATGACATCGACCGAGAGGTTCTTCGGCGGCTCCGTCAGGTCGCCCCTGAGGTCAATCAACTCGCATGGAACAATCGGGACTTCCTCATCCGGGTGACCCGCTTTATCGCTAGCCAGACCGGCGTTACCCAGTTCCTCGATTGCGGTTCTGGACTGCCCACCGCCGAGAACACTCACCAGATCGTCCAGCGAATCCAGCCGGACGCCCGCGTAGTATACATCGACAACGATCCGGTCGTGGTCGCACACGGCCGTGCGCTGCTCGAGGAAAATGACCAGACCCATTTCAGTGCTGCCAACATCTTCAAACCACATGAGATCATAAATGACAAGGTCGTCCGCAGGTACCTCGATTTTTCCGAACCGATCGCGCTGTTCCAACTTGGGACACTGCATCATTACGACGGTGAGCGTAGCCCGCAGAGCATCATGGCCGAATACATTGAGGCCCTGCCGTCAGGCTCCTATGTGGCGGTCAGCCATTTCTTCGATCCTGAGACCGACAGCGGATTGAGCGAGCTTGCCCGGAAGATGGAGGAGATCTTTTTGCACAGCCCGATGGGTAGTGGACTGTTCCGCACCCGCGCCGAGATCGAGGGCATGTTTCCGGGCCTTGAATTGATCGAGCCCGGCCTGGCCCGGTGCGCTGACTGGTGGCCTGACGGGCCGCGGATCAAACCGCTCGATCCCGTGCAGCACTGCATCGTCGGAGCGGTCGGCCGCAAACCCTGACCTCAGCGGGTGCCCACGTTGAGCTGAACCAAGGCTCTGTCCATGGTTTACTGCATGCCGCTGCGCTCCTACGCTTGGCGGCGTCCAGATCCGCGCCGCTACGCCTGTGAGGTCCTTGATGTCCGGCACCGACACACCGCTGGTGGACGATGCCACACCGGGTCACGTCGACCTGACCAAGGCCTGCATCGCCCGGGTCTACGACGCCGCCCTTGGCGGCAAGGACAACTACGAGATCGATCGTGAGGTCGTTCGCCAGATCAAGCAGGGTGCACCGGAAGCCGAGAAAATGGCGTGGGACTGCCGGGATTTCCTCATCCGGGTGACCCGCTTCATCGCTAGCCAGACCGGCGTCACGCAGTTCCTTGACTGCGGGTCAGGCTTGCCCACCGCGGAGAACACTCACCAGGTTGCCCAGCGAATCCAGCCGGACGCGCGCGTGGTGTACATCGACAATGACCCGACCGTGCTCGCGCACGGGAGGGCGCTGCTCGTGGAGAACGACCAGATTCACTTCAGCGCTGCTGACATCTTCACGCCATCCGAGGTGATCGACGACCAGATTGTCCGTAGGCACCTCGATTTCTCCGAGCCGATCGCACTGTTCCAACGCAGTACGTTGCATCATTACGACGGTGAGCGAAGCCCGCAGAGCATCATGGCCGAATACATCGATGCTCTGCCGTCGGGCTCCTATGTGGCGGTCAGTCATTTCTTCGATCCCGAGGACGCCGGCGAGCTGAGCGAGCTCGCCCGGAAGATGGAACAGATCTTCCTGCGCAGCCCGATGGGTAGCGGGTGGTTCCGTACCCGAACCGAGATCGAGGGCATGCTCCCAGGCCTGGAGCTGATCGAGCCTGGGTTGATCCGGTGCGCTGACTGGTGGCCTGATGGCCCGCGGATCAAGCCGCTCGACCCCGCACAGTACTGCGTCGTGGGAGTGGTCGGCCGCAAACCCTGAACAGGAGAGGTCACGATGGCACTTGATGAGACATCCGTCCCGGCGGGCTCGCCAACGGAGCCACCACCTGC
>JBGSWT010000132.1:0-7402 GCA_041751815.1 Pseudonocardiaceae bacterium | reverse complement strand
CCGGCGCCACCACCACGATCTTGCACCAGGCCACCGGCTCCCCAGTTGTGATCGGCTCGGCCCCCGCGACCACCAGCGCCGACCGGCCATCCCCACCAGAGTTCGCCCGCACCGGCCAGGCCAGCGCCGAGACCGGCACGGCCACCATCCGCGTCGTCTCCGCGCCCCCACACCCCGCGTCCTGGCCGTCGCCTCCCGGAGTGCTCGCGGCCGAGGGCAGCGCAGGGTAGAAAGACACGGGGAGGCTCCTGGACGAGTGACGGCTTCGACACCGGTCCTCTTACCGGGAGCCTCCCCTCATCGCCGCGACGCCACGCCGACCACGCGCCCAATAGCCAAGATCGCAGCCCCCCGGACAGCCACCAACCCGCCCGCAACTCCGACAGGCATCACACAGCGTGACCATCGGGTGAAGCCGCGCCCGCTACCGCGAAACCGCTCATCTCCCTGGCATTGCCCCGATCTCCCTGATCTCGCGGCTCCATAGCCCGGCCTGCACGTACCCCTGTCAACGCTTCACCTGCGCCCTCACGGACGACGGCGCATGACTCGGGGCCACCGTGGGTCGCTAGCCCTTCGATGTAGAGCTCTCTCATCTCGTTCTCCATGCCGGTTTATCCCGGCGCTCTACAGCTTCAGCATCTGGTCGTCCGACAGGGCCGTCGGCCGCCTCGACGCGAGGCTTCGTCGGCAACGCGGCAAGCCCACTCTCGCGGTACTTCCGCTGCCACTCGAAGACGGCCGCACGACTCACCTCGAAAATCTCCGCTCCTAGATCCACGGCCTTCAACAGTTCATGGCCACACGCGATGATCCCATCGAACCGTTTCCGCCGCGGGTTCTCTACCTGACTGACGTACGATCTTCGCCCGAGGACCTCCGCGGAATGTGAGATACAAGGCGTCTACTACCATTAATCCAACTTAGAACCAATTCCTTTGCAGCTGGCAAGTCGCCAAATATCCGTTCGAGGCTACGCTGCAAATCGCTCGACACTACCTGATTTATCCGAGCCGCGGCAAGTGCATCCGCCAGGCTTGCAGGAGGACTAGCCCAGGGCTGCTGATCAGCAATACCAATCACAATCTCAACCAAAGGAAGCGCCAGCAATATTACAGCTGCACCTAGCAGCGTGTCTTCTGTCGTGACAGCAGGAAACTCAGTAGGCTCCACTATCTTTGCAACAGCTTCATAGTCTTTTCTGTATCTCAGCCAAGAACCCTTTACACTCGGAAGCACTAAGACTGCCTCACGTGCTACATCTTCTAGTCGCGGCCGGGCTTCCAGGAAGGGGTCAATAAACGGACTCAGGAACTCCGAATGACGCCCAAAGCATTCGCTTATATATCTATACGCAATAGGGGGACTGTGGGTTATTCCGCATTGCTTGTAGTCGTACAGGAAGCGCACACCGAGCAGACTTAGTGCCTCAAGAAGTGTTATTTGACCCCACTCGTACTCCGCGATTGCTACCCAAGCGTACTGTGTACGCTGCAACACGATCTCCCTGCTGAAGATCCGGCGATTTTCGCCAACCCAGCGAGTCCAATCGCGCTGAGCAGCCAACCGCTGACGAGGTAGCGTCCTTAGCGGGGATTGCAATGCGAGCAGCAATGCGGCTTCATTGTGAGAATTCTGAGCTAGAGCCTCGTTAAGGCGAGCTCGCGCAACATCAGCGACGCGTCCCCGGTTCTCATCCGATGCGCTCGATAGCAAGCTATAGAACGTCTGCTCTTCGCGTTTAATTGATCTGCCCCGTGCACTGCAGTCAAGTGCCAACTGAACAGATGCGTTGACAATTGAAGTCAACACTGCAGGGCGGGGCACAATAAATTCTAGACATCTGCAAGCGAACGAGATAAGGTTTGTATCTGGCCGTTCCGACCCGATGCTGGCCTCATCAAGGACTAGCTCAAGGAAGTCATCTGCTCCATCCTCCACTGTCCGACTCAGAATCTGAAGGGCTAGCTGAGCAACAACGTCCCAACTTTCGTCTTTGAGATGAGGAAGCAGCTGGTCTAGCAAGGCCTTAGGGTTTGGATTCAGCCGGACAAGTTGGCTCGCGCTGAAGTACTCCAAGAACGTTCGGTGTGTAAACCCGTACAGTTCTGCCCCGACGTCGGTCAGCACCCAGGCACGACCTTTGCAAAAGTCAATAAATTCAATCGCAGCATTCTCCGCCTGTTCATCTGTTTCAAACCTGCGTTCTCGCAGGTAGTCGCGCATGTATGCAACCAGTCGGGTGCGTGAGATTCCTTCTTCTTCTGAGTGATTAGTATAAATATATAATGCTAGAGAACGCATAGCGCTCTGCACATGTGCATCAAAGGGAAGTGTTGCGGAAATACCTCGTTGTTTATCCCAGCGCTCAAACAGCAGCATCGCACACTTCTCATATACGTCAGGCCGATTTCGCGGAATGTAGTTCTCGCTAGCATAGATACCGCACATTAGAGAAAGGAGAAGCGGATTGCTACGCAGATCTGAAACAAATTGACTGTCTACCATGAACGCATTGCTTAGTTGCTCACGTGTCGCCGGCTTGATTGATTCGTCGAGCGCAAACCACTTCTTAACGTACTCTTGAACTTGGTTGACATCAAACTTTCCCAGCTCCATTTTTGTAAATAAGTATTCGTTGAGCGGTACCTCGTCGTATCCCACACGACGAGAGGTAACTACTATGGGGCATGTCGGGTATCGGTTCGCAAATCCTTCAACTGCTTGTACGACATCGCGCCGTAGAGATATGTCGATTAACTCATCTAATCCGTCAAAGATCACAATTGCTCGATTATTTAGCAGTAGGTACTCTATCGATTGCTCTGGCGGTTCCATCTGGTATGGTGAGCGACACAGTCCTTCTATGTAGTCGGCTAACGTTCGACGACTCTCATTACGAACAGCCGGTGCGTAATCTTTCAGTACCACAAAAAACGGCACAAGACCCTTCAAGCTGGGAATCTGTGCTGTTGCGACATCGTACGTTAACTTGTGGACTTGAGTCGACTTTCCCCCGCCTGGATCTCCTACCAGCACGACACGCGTCGCGTACTGGATAGCCTCGCTTAGCGAGACCGCATCGTCAGAATCGGTGCGGTTGGCTGGCCACAGGCTTGGAGCAACAAAAAGTTCTTCGTATGGAACTTGCCGAGTCGTTCCAGTATGAGGCAGTCGCATTGTTGCATGAAGTGCACTGACCTGCATCGAGTAGCTTTCCTGAAATTTAAAGATAGGGTCGAGCCTTGCTAGACTGCTTAGGAGAGAGGTATTTTGCGTACTGGCGGCACTTAGGCTTGCCGTTGTTTTAATAAGCTGCGCTTGCAGAGCTGGTGATAAATCAGTTGTACCCGGTGTTAGGCGTGACGACACCGCTAGAACTGCTTCCACTAATGCTGCAAAAACCACATGTGCCAGACCACTCGGGGGTTCTGCGTCAAACCATCGCGCAAGGGAGTAACAAAACTCGTTCTCGATCTTCTCCAATAGATCCGCCGACTTCCTGTCGCCTCGCTCTACGAGATACGCCTGAGTTAAAGATGCGGCAAAGTGTTCGAATTCGGGCGCATTGCAAAATGCTATAATCTTCTGTGCGATAGCGGGATCATTATATTCTATTGCGGCTGACGGTTGGAGGTTAAGGATAATTTCAATCTCTTCCTGTTTTCGCCGCTTCATACGCTGTTTGTATACGAAACCTCCGGAGCGCGCCGCGGCCGCCCCTGCTACTTTGCCGATTGCTGGACCAAGAATACTTTCGACGCCTGTCAATTACTTCCTCCTGTCGGAGCCATCATCGGTTATGGCCAGTTCGGTTGTCTTCCAACGTCGACCACGGCGTGTCACAATCCTACCGGGGAGAACTTCTGTACGACCAGCCGCACGGCACGCTGGTACTGCCGTTCGACCTCGACGAGCACACCGGCGGCTTCGACGGCGCGAAGCAGTACTTCGAAGGCCTAGGTGCCCCGAGCGACGTGGCCGGGGCGATGATCGGCTACCCCGGTATGGACAAGCTCGGCATCGGCGGACGCGGCGTCTACCGCACCCAGCTCCACGTCCACGGCACGTCCTCGCACTCCGACGGCAGCAGGGCCACCCCCAGCGCCATCGAAAAAGTGATCATGCCGGCTGGCGTCGGCACCCGGACCGGATGAGAATCGGTGTGGCCGTCCGGCTCTGACGTCGGTGCTGCTTGGTGCCGGGAGCCCGTAAAAAAGTGTGACGCGGAGGACCTGAGGCACCCTGACCTGCTGCTGCGAGCGCGAATCTCAGTTTCTTGATCGACAGGTCCTCCATGCCGGGCGGCCCCTGCCACCGACGGGAAGGGGTGCGGCGGGATGGATGTGTTGATCGAGCGGTGCGCCGGGTCAGATGTGCACCGCGACACGGTGGTAGCCACGGTGCGAAGCCCGGGACCGCGCGGCACGCGTCGCTCACAGACCCGGACGTTCGCCACGACGACGGGTCGGCTCGAGGAGTTGTCGGACTGGTTGGTGGCGGAGAAGGTGATGTTGGTCGGGATGGAGTCGACGGGTGTCTACTGGAAACCGGTGGTGCGCCACGAGGCGCTGTGAATCGAGCGGAGGTGAAAGGACTCCGCCGCTGGTCAGTCGCAGCTGGCTGGTGAAGCTGGGGGCAGCCGGAACGCAGGAACGTGCGGGAGGGTGGGAGCAGCCCCGACAATGTACGGGACGGGCCGGAATTGTCAGACGACCCGGGTCCGGCTAGCAGTGATGAGAGGGTGTACGAGAGGAACCGCTGTCTGAAGCCCCGTAAGTCCAGTGCCGGCTCGAACCTGACAAATATGGGCCGGTGTGCAACGCGTGATCTGCACCGCACATCGGGTGCAGGTCGACTCCGTAGCCGGTTGACCGGTCCGGTGGGGAGGCCACGTCGAAGAACTGCGGCGTAGGTGTGGCGATGTTGTCGGGGTCAAGGCGGGCGCCTACCTCATCGATCGATTCGTGGTGAACGTGGGAACCATCCGCGGCCGCCCTCCCGTCGGGCGATCCGGTCCGGTGGTGGGCAGGTCCGTTGCCGACTGAGGGCCGTGGATGGGGCGGAGGTCCCGTAGTAGTCCGAGCACGCGAGAGGCGTGCACACGGCGAAGGGGACCAGCAAGTCAGCAGACAGGAGACGGGAATGCCTGGAGGGTCGCCGGTGAACACCGACGAACCGGAGCTCGCGCTGTGTCGGGCGGAGCGACGGGTACGGGAGATCCAGACCAAGCTGCACCGTTGGGCCCGTGATGATCCTCATCGCCGGTTCGATGATCTGTTCAACCTCGTCGCCGACCCGGCGTTCCTTCTGGTCGCCTGGGATCGGGTGCGGAGCAACAAGGGTGCCCGCACGGCCGGGGTGGATGGCTCGACAGCAGCCTCCATCGCGGCGAGCACGGGTGTCGAGGTCTTCCTCGACGAGCTGCGGTCCCAGGTGCGGGACCGCAGTTTCTGCCCGCTGCCGGTACGCGAGCCGATGATCCCCAAGGCGGGCGGCAAGCGACGTCGCCTGGGGATCGCCACGGTCCGGGATCGGGTGGTCCAGGCATCGGTGAAGCTGGTGTTGGAGCCGATCTTCGAGGCGGACTTCCTCCCGTGTTCCTACGGGTTCCGCCCGAGGCGCCGGACTCATGACGCGGTGGCCGAGGTGCGCCATCTGACGTCCCACTCCTATGAGTGGGTCGTGGAAGGTGACATCAAAGCCTGTTTCGACGAGATCTCGCATCCGGCCCTCATGGACCGGGTGCGGGAACGCGTCGGGGACAAACGTGTCCTGGCTCTGGTGAAGGCGTTCCTCAAGGCAGAAATCCTCGGTGAGGACCGAGCCCTGAGAAGCAACGACACCGGAACTCCGCAAGGGTCGATTCTCTCACCGCTGCTGAGTAACGTGGCCCTCTCGGTCCTGGACGAGCACGTCGCCCAGTCCCCGGGTGGGCCATCAACCAGCGCCTACCAACGGACCAAACGTCGTTCTCAGGGTCTGCCCAACTACCGGTTGATCCGGTACGCAGACGACTGGTGCCTGGTCATCTCGGGCACGAAGGCCGACGCCGAGGTCCTGCGGGAGGAAATCGCGGGGGTCCTGTCCACGATAGGCTTGCGCCTGTCTCCGGAGAAGACCTTGATCACCCACATTGACGCGGGCCTCGATTTCCTCGGGTGGCGCATCCAACGTCACCGTAAGCGAGGCACTAACCGGTTCTACGTCTACACCTATCCCGCCCGCAAAGCGGTCACGGCCGTGATGGGCAAGGTGAAGACGTCATGTCGGCGAATGGACACGAACCAGCCGTTGGATGTCCTGCTGCTCCAGCTCAATCGGTTGCTGCGGGGCTGGTGCGCCCACTTCCGGCCCGGGGTGTCCAGTGCGACCTTCGCCTACCTGAGTGCCTACACCTGGGCTCGGGTCATCGGATGGTTGCGCCGTAAACACCGCCGGATCACCGTGAAGGAACTCCGCCGCCGCTACTGCGGGGGTGGATGGTGGCCGGGCACGAAGGAAAGACAGCTGTTCAACCCGGCGAAGGTACGCACGACACGGTACCGATACCGGGGAACAGTGATCCCGACTCCGTGGCCGGTCGCGGGATGAGGAACCACACGACCCCATGACGGGGCTTGCGGAGCGCCCGTTGCTCGGAAACGGGCACGGCGGGTGCGGGAGGCGGCTCGGGGAAACCCACCGGTGGAAACACCGGCAGGGCGCCCCGGGTCGACCTCACTTCTACCTGCCGGAGGCCGAGGGGTTCACCTGCTGGCTGCTCAACGCCAAGCATGTGAAGAACGTGCCGGGCCGGCCCAAGACCGACAAGCTCGATGCGGTGTGGCTGGCGAAGGTGGCCGAGCGGGGCATGTGCTCGCCGAGCCTGGTGCACCCCAGGCCGATCCGCCAGTTGCGGGACCTGACCCGCTACCGCCGCTCGCTGATCCGGGAGCGGACCCGGGAGAAGCAGCGGGTCGAGAAGCTCCTCGAGGACGCCCAGATCAAGCTGTCGTCGGTGATCAGCGATGTCTTCGGGGTGTCGGGCCGACAGATGCTCGCCGCGTTGATCGCCGGGCAACGCAGCCCGAAGATCTTGGCGCAGATGGCGCGGGGCTCCATGCGGTCCAAGACCGCAGTGCTGGAGGAGGCGTTGACCGGTCATTTCGAGGACCACCACGGGTTCCTGCTGGCGGCGATGCTGGACCACGTCGACGCGCTGACCGTTCAGGTCGAGGCCGTCAGCGTCCGGATCGAGGCGGTGATCGCCCCTTTCTCCCGTGACGTCGAGCGGTTCGATGAGATCGTCGGCGTCGGCCTGACCGCCGCCCAGGAGCTGATCGCCGAGATCGGCGTGGACGTCACCCGGTTCCCCACCGCAGCGCACCTGGTGTCCTGGGCGAAGTTCGCCCCGATCGAC
>JBGSWT010000131.1:0-2768 GCA_041751815.1 Pseudonocardiaceae bacterium | reverse complement strand
CCGGCGGTGACCGCACCCGCGTCGCGCGCTACGAGACGGGGTGGCAACAGTCCTACGACCGGCAGCGGGCACAGCTTGACGACCTCGCCCGGCGGCTGCTGGACGAGGTGCGACCAGGTGCGGGCCATCGCCTGGACGCGGTCAGCGCGCGGTGGGTGGCGTCGGTCTCTTCCTTGGCCGAACGGCTCGCCGACCAGCGGCTTGCCCTCGAGTCGCTGCTGTTTCAGTGCATGCACAAGCACAATAACCGGCTCGGAATCAAGGTAGCTGAAGAGACCTACCTGCTGTTTCTGCTCCAACGCATGCTCACCGAGATCGCCGGGGGAAAGGACCCACGATGAACGACGAGGCCGGCTGGCACAACGTCGGTGTCTATTACTACGACGACAAGCGCAGCGACGACCTGATCGTGGATTGTGTCCGCCCACTGTTCGCGCGCCTTGCTCGGCGGCCGAGCTTCTTCGTCCGCCACTGGCTACGCGGCCCGCATGTGCGGTTGCGCTTTCATACGACTCTTGATGACTTCGACCGGGTCGTAAGTCCGGCTGTCGCCGACCAGGTCGGCGGCTGGCTGGCGGCGCATCCGTCGACGACGCGTCTGGACGAGACTGCGCTGCTGGCGACGCACGAACGGCTCGCCAAGCAGGAGCATGAGCCGGGGCCGTTATCGCCGTTCTACCCGGACAACTCGATCCAGTACCTGCCCTGCGACCGCCGGATCGACGCGCTGGGCAGCGAGGCCGCCGCTGCGTTGGTGGAGGATTTCTACGTCGACACCACTGATTTAGCGTTCGCCATGCTCGACCGCATTCGTGGCGGCACCTCCCGGCTGAGTCTGGCCCTTGATCTTATGTGGGCGACTGCACACTCCGCCGGAACGGTCACGCAAGGGTACGTCTCCTATCGGGCACACTCCGAGGCGAGGATCATGACCGCACCGGATCCGGCTGCGCTGCGGTCGTTTTTCGAGCAGCAGTACCGCGTTCGCGCACCCGCGCTCGTCGAGCGTCTCCAGCAGGTGCTCGACACCATAGACAGCGCAGACGGCGCTGGCGATGTCCCGTTCGTCCGTGACTGGGTCCACGCTGTGCACCGTTTGTACAAACGTGCGCAGCGGCTGATCGCTGATGGTGCTATCACCTTGTCCGTGCCCGAGCGTGGCGTGTGGTTCTTCGACGAGCTGACCGCGCACAGCGCTTTTCACCGGGCGTTGGCAAGCAACCCGGCGCATCTGGAGATGATGCGGACGAGTGCGCGTTTCCACACCTGGCGGATCATTGTCAACTGTTGCTATCTACATTTGACGCGTTTGGGTGTCCGACCGTTTGAGCGGTCGCTGCTCGGGTTCTTGCTTTCTGAAGCCGTCGAGGAGCGCTTCGATGTCTCAGCCGTCGAGCTGGTCACCGCGTCATGAACCGGGACGGCGTCGGCCGGGAGTACGTGCGCGTCGGCGAGAGCCGTCCGCTACCGAAGACGGTCGACTGGGACAATGCCCCCAGCCTGTTCAAGCTGTACCGCGGTTGCCCGAAGATCTCGCTGGAGGATCCGGCCGACGGTCACGCGAATAGTTCGGTGGGCGAATTCTCTTTGGGGCAGTTTCTCCGCGACGTCTACGGGCTGACCAGGCAACGCTGGACCGCGCCGGGGGAGGTGCGGCCCACGGGGCGTCGCCGCACTGCGGCACGCTCGAAACCCTCCGCGTCAACGACGTTGCGTCCGGTCCCGGCCGGCGGCGCCCGGTACCCGTGCGAGCTCTACCTGCTCGCCGGCCCGGAGCAGCCCATCCCGGCCGGTGTCTTTCACTACGACCCTGCCCACCACTGCCTCGATGTGCTCCGCGACGAGGCGCCAGAGGCCGGGCTGAGCCTGCTGATCACCGTCGCCTTCTGGAAGAACGTGTTCAAGTACGGCGAGTTCAGCTACCGGCTGCACAGCCTCGACGCCGGCGTCGTGCTCGGTCAGAGCCTCGCGGTCGCCTCCCGGCACGCCCTCGACCCGACGGTGCATTTCCAGTTCTCGGACGCAGCGCTCGGTCGTCTCCTCGGGCTCGATCCCGCCTACGAGAGCGTCTACGCCGTGATCACGCTCGCACCGGCGCCTGCCGTTGACTCAACGCCTGTCGTTGGCCCAGCGCTGCCCGGCGCGGACGGTCTCCTCGGTCAGCCGGCCACGCCGCATCCGCGGTCGATCGGGTTGTATCCGCTGCCTGCCACGCTGCATGAGGTCGCCATGCAACAGGGTGGCGGCCCATGGCCCAAAGGCGACAACCCGCCCCCTGCGCTGGCCGAGGCACCCGAGCCGATCCATTCGGTGTCGTTGCCCGCAGCGTCGCTGGACCTGCTCGGGGGGCTGGATCGCCGCCGCTCCTCCAAGGGATATTTCAGCCCAGGCACCGTGAGTCGTCACCAGCTGTCCGCACTGCTCTCGGGCAGCATGCGAGGCTATCCGAGCGACCTCGGAGGCGACGACGAGGCCGTCATCCGGCATACCATGCTGTTCTGCGCCATCCACGATGTCGACGGCGTCGATTCCGGCGTCTACTACTACGATCCCGCCCGGCACGCGCTCGAACAGGTCCGTGCGGGCGACGTCTGCGCCGAGCTGCAAGCGGCGGTCACCTCGATGATGTTCAACCTGCTTCAGGTGAACCTCTGTTTCTTCCCGGTCGCACATTACGAGCCGAGGCTGGCCGCCTATGGCGACCGCTGGTACCGCGTGCAGAACATGGAAGCCGGGATCATCGTGCAACGGCTCTATTTGGCGGCGGC
>JBGSWT010000130.1:0-2299 GCA_041751815.1 Pseudonocardiaceae bacterium | reverse complement strand
GTAGGCGACGTCTCAGAGGCGGCCGCCATCCGGACCGCCATCGGCACCCACCCGGTGATCACCGCACCCAAGGGGGCGCTGGGTCACCTGCTCGGCGCCGCAGGCGCGGTCGAGGGCATGGCCTGCCTGCTGGCGATACGCGACGGTGTCGTGCCCCCGACACTGAACCTGGAGGATCCCGACCCCGGTGTGCAGCTCGACGTGGTCGTCGGATCCGCCCGCGAGGTGACGTTGCACGCGGCAGTCAACGACTCGTTTGGATTCGGCGGGCACAACGTTGCGCTCGCCTTTACTGCGGTCTGACAGGCCCCCAGCCTGATCCGACGCAGGTAAGGCACTCGCTCCCCTACCCAGGAGACCACGTGACAGCCCTCGCTCACCGTCACCGCACCGACGCGCCGTCCGGCAACGGCGAAGCGCATGATCCACGGGATCCAGAGCTGCGCCTCACCCGCCTGTTGGACCCCGGCACCCTGGTGGAGCTGCAGCCCCGCGATGCCAGCGGTGCGTTCGCTGCCCGCGGCCGCATCGACGGGACCACCGTGATCGCCTACTGCACCGACGCCACCACGATGGGCGGTGCGATGGGGTCGCAGGGTTGCCAGCACATCGTGGCAGCCATCGATACCGCGATTCAGCAACGGTGCCCGGTGATCGGGTTGTGGCATTCGGGCGGAGCGCGGCTGGCCGAGGGCGCCGAGGCTCTTGACGCCATTGGCCAGGTGTTCGCAGCGATGGTCCGGGCCTCCGGGCGAGTGCCGCAGATCTCGGTGGTGCTCGGGGCCGCCGCGGGTGGGGCCGCCTACGGTCCGGCCCTCACCGATGTCGTGATCATGGCCCCGGACGGGCGGGTATTCGTCACCGGTCCCGACGTCGTTCGTAGTGTGACCGGCGAGCAGATCGACATGGAGTCCCTGGGCGGTCCCAGCGCACACGGCAAGAAATCCGGCGTGGTGCACGTGATGGCCGAATCCGAGTCCGACGCGCTGCTGCGTGCCCGCCATATCGCCGGCCTGTTTGCCCGGCCTGGAACATTCGACCTGGACTCGGTACGCGAGGAGGTCGACCTCTCCGAGCACCTGCCCGTGGAGCGGCAACGGGCCTACGACGTGCGCCCGTTGGTGCTCGCCGTGCTGGACCAGGCCGATCCCGACGCCGAGCTCGATCCGGCGGGTGGGTTCGTGGAGCTGCAGCCCAAATGGGCACCCAATATGGTGGTAGGACTGGGCAGACTCGCCGGGCGGACCGTCGGGGTGATCGCCAACAACCCGCTGCGGCTCGGGGGCTGCCTGGACTCGGTTTCGGCGGAGAAGGCGTCGCGCTTCGTGCGGATGTGCGACTCGTTCGGGGTGCCCCTGCTGGTCCTGGTTGACGTGCCCGGTTACCTGCCGGGCGTCGGCCAGGAGTGGGACGGCGTGGTGCGCCGCGGCGCCAAGCTGCTGCACGCGTTCGCCGAGGCGGTCGTGCCCCGGGTCACCCTGGTCACTCGCAAAGCCTTCGGTGGTGCCTACATCGCGATGAACTCCCGGTCGCTGGGAGCTACCCAGGTCTTCGCCTGGCCCGACGTCGAGGTCGCCGTGATGGGCGCCAAGGCCGCAGTGGGCATCCTCCATCGCAAGGCGTTGGCCGCTGCGGCACAGGATGAGCGGGAGGCGTTGCATGCCAAACTCGCCAAGCACCATGAGCGAATCGCCGGCGGGGTCGATCGCGCATTGGCGATCGGCGTGGTGGACGAGGTGATCAAGCCGACGCAGACCCGGCGGCGCCTGGCGGAAGCATTGGCCGCGGCACCGGCGGGCCGCGGCGTGCACGGCAACATCCCGCTGTAGTTGGTGGCTCTTCAAGGGCGGCCAACCCCCGGGTTGGCCGCCCCTGAAGAGCCACCAACCTCAGCACGGCACGCGCAGGCTTGCGCTGGGTGCGGCCGGGCTCAGCCGTAGCTCATTTTCCTCGCCGATCAGTGGGTAGGACACCCACCACCGCAGGCACCGCACCGGCAGCTCGGGCGGCGCGTCGGTGGGGTCCTGCAGGCTGGTGAAAGACAGCAGCGCGATCAGCCCACCACCGGCTCGGGGCTCCAACCGGTGCAGCACGATGCTGCCGTCGAGGGTGGACCGGTACTGGTCGCGCCAGGCGGCTTCCCCGGTGTCCCGGGCGTGCTGTGGGGTGACGGTGCTGCGCCACAGCTTGTAATCACCTGCGTTGATCGCGTCGAAATACCTCTGCAGCACCGTGCGTACCCGGTCGGCGTCCGGATGCACCGCGACGTCCTCGACGAGCGCGACGATGGTCGGCCCCG
>JBGSWT010000129.1:0-7614 GCA_041751815.1 Pseudonocardiaceae bacterium | reverse complement strand
CACAACCTCACCCTGGCCACCGCCGGGCAAGGCGACCTCGAGGCCTGGCTGATCAGCGAACACGCCATCCACCGTCGCGATGCGGGCCACTTCATCCGCTGGGCCAACAAGCAAAAACTCACCAGCCTCGACGCCCTCGCCGTCCGATGGGACGGCCCCTCCCGAGTGATCGACACCGAAGCTCGCTGGGAGCAAGCCCGCAGGCTGTTCCATGACGAGTCCCTCAAACCCGAGGATCGCGTGGCCGGGCTGCTCGTGCTGCTCTACGCCCAATGGCCAGCAGCGATCAGCCGCCTTACCCTCGAGCACATCCAGCATCGCGACAACACCGTCACACTGAGCCTGGGCCGCGAGCCCATCGTGTTGCCCGAACCCCTCGCCGCGCTGGTCCTCCAACTGCTCGCCACCCGCCGAGGCCACGCCGTTCTCGGTGACCAAGGAACCTCGCCCTGGCTATTCCCCGGAGGACAACCCGGCCGCCCGATCAGCGCCTACCAACTCGGCCAGCGACTCCGACAACTCGGCCTCCACCCCGGACAAGCACGATCTACCGCCATGTTCCAACTCGCTACCGAACTGCCCGCCGCACTGCTCGCCCGCATGCTCGGCATCCACATCGCAGTCGCTGTCGCCTGGCAACGCGCCAGCAGCGGCGACTGGACCACCTACGCCGCCGATGTCAGCAGCCGGAAACCCGACTAAGGAGAGGTATTCAGACAGTTGCGATATCTGACGTCGCCAGAGAGCGCCAGCGCCGAACTGATGACCCTGGTCAGCGACCGGATCACCGCCTACCGGCAGGGACGACGACCGTGACCGCCCTCGCCCCCACCCTGCAGTCGTTCTTCACCGCCTACCTGATCGGTCAACGCGACGCCAGCCCTCACACCATCACCGCCTACCGTGACACGTTCCGACTGCTGCTGGACTACACCTACCAACGCACCGGCATCCGCCCCAGTGACCTAGACCTCGCCGTCCTCGACGCCGAACTCGTCGCCGGATTCCTGACCCACCTGCAAGACCGCCGAGGCAACAGCGCCCGGACCCGCAATACCCGCCTCGCAGCGATCCACTCCCTGTTCCACCACGCGGCGCTACGCCATCCCGAACACGCAGACCTGATCGCCAGAGTCCTGGCGATCGCCCCAAAAAACACCCACCGCACGACCGTCACCTACCTCACCGACCCCGAGACCGACGCGCTCCTGGCAGCACCCAACCGCGCCACCTGGACCGGCCGCCGCGACCACACGATCATCATGACCATGGTCACCACCGGGCTGCGAGTATCCGAGCTAACCGGCCTGACCCGCGCCGACGTCCAGGCCACACCACCCGGCCCGCACCTGGCCTGCCACGGCAAAGGCCGCAAAGACCGAATCACCCCGCTCGACCCACACACCGCTGCGGCACTACAGGAATGGCTCGCAGAGAACGACTCCCCGCCGACAGCGCCGGTGTTCACCCCACAAGGCACCAGCCGCAAGATGACGACCGACGCCGTCGCTCAACGCCTCACGCTCCACGCCGCCCGAGCCGCACAGGCCTGCCCGACCCTGACCGGAAAGATCATCACACCGCACACCCTGCGCCACACCACCGCCATGAGAATGCTTGCTGCGGGCAACGATGTCACGACGATCGCGCTCTGGCTCGGCCACGAGTCACCCGAGTCCAGTCGCCCCTACCTGCACGCAGACCTACAACTCAAACAACGCGCCCTCGACCGGACCGCCCCACCTCACACCACCCCAGGACGCTACACAGCCCCCGACGCCCTCCTCGCCTACCTCCAAAGCCTGTAGTTATGCCGAACTTCCAGGCCCGTCCCCGCGCCCCACCAGCACATTCACGCCACCATCGGCATAACCCGAACATCGGCATAATGACCGTGGGGCACATCATGAACGTTGCAAGCCGCCCGGAGCAAGATCGTCACCGCATGGCGAGCCGGTCACAAGATTTACCGGGGCGCTCAGGAGTTAGGTAGTCATCACCGAGTGAGCTAAGTAATGGCCCCTGGCTGCTCATCGAGCAGCGCGTGTGCTGCTCTGGTACTGGGCGCGATGGCCGGCCCCAGCTGAGGACTCGCCGCAGCGTCTCACTAGCTATGCACGTGCTCGGCAAGGGTGCTTACCAGGGACAACGTGTTCACGTGTGACTGGAGACAATTCCATCGAAGGTTCACCGGTGGGGCACTGGGTCTTGAAACTTCGGTCACTGCGCACCGTCGATTGGCCACTCGGAGATCAGCGTTACGCCTAAGTAGTGGCCCGGAAAGAATATATGTGGTGAACGCATGTTGTCAGGAGATCTTTTTCTGCCATGGTGTGAATAAGCCGAATCGGCGGTGTCGTCGCAAACGGCCGTCTGACCAACGAGGTGGAGACTGCAATGAGCACGATCTGGGTAACCGCTCGCCGTGGCTCGATCGCACTGGTGGGGACGTTCCTCGCCCTGAACTTGACGGGTTCCAGTGCCGCGGCCCTGTCAGGACGTAACGGCGCGGCCAGCCCTGTGGCGGGGAGCAGTACATCGGTGTCGAGCTCGATAAGCGGGTATGAGCTGGTGGAACCATCGGAAACCGTCCGAAAGTGTGCAAACGGGCTGCTGGGCGCCTCCAGCAAGCGCACCTGCGACTCCGTAGTCCTCGTCACCGAGTAGCACGTCTACTCGATAAGCTCCTCGACCTCCGGCGCGCCGCAGTGCCTGCTGACTGCGGCGATCAGCTCGTCAGCGCGTCAAGCGTTGGACGGAACGAGGTGATTCGCCGCCAGCACGAGTACCCCGCAATGTGCCGCCTCGTCGGGCCGTCCCAGCCGCGCCAACACCAGCCCGAGGTCGAGATAGGCCGTCGCCAGCCCAGCGGTGATCGTGACCCGGCAGGGCAGCACAGGCGCCCGCCGGTGGATTGCTGGGCACCGTCACCCGTCGCCTGGTCGCTCTACCTGTGCCGAGTTCGACGTCAGAGCTGCGCACCATGCCCGGGACAGCTCTCCTGTCGAACTCGGCGCACTCAGAGCGAACCAGCTGGCGTCCAGAGCACTTCAGCAACCCAAGACTTCTGCATAAATCTCATCCTCTCGTTGAGGACATTCTCGATTCTCATCGGGATCACGCGTCAGGAGACGAGCGCGGCTGGCGTCAGCTACCGAGGTGGCCATGTTTACCGAGTGTTCAATGTGGTGCGAGCGATCGTGCCTGATCGCGACGACAAGCTGGCTATTGCGGCGGCCTGTCATGATATCGACGTGTTGTTGGACCCGCTGCCCATCGTGCGTGCCCGTCGAGCGCTCCGCAGGCCGGACGTGACGGCACAGATCGTTAGCCGCACTCACTGGGGCGTGCGATGACCGGCAAGCGCCTGGATGTGGTGATCGTGGGCGGCGGGATCGCCGGTTCCGCGCTGGCGACCGTCCTGGCCAGGGACGGCTATGAGGTGCTGGTGCTGGAGCGCCAGACCACCTACCGGGACAAGGTCCGCGGCGAGGCGATCAGCTGTTGGGGCGTGGCCGAGCTGTTGCGGCTCGACTTGGAGAAGCCGCTGCTCGACGCGGGCGGCAGCTACGTTGATCGCTTCGTCGGCTTCGACGAGACCATCGACCCGGCCGAGGCGGAGGCCGCCGCCGTGCCGATGGACCGGATGCTGCCCGGGATACCGGGCGTGCTGGATGTCGGGCATCCGCAGGCCTGTGAGGCGCTCACCCGGGCCGCCGAAGCAGCGGGGGCGGCACTGGTGCGTGGAGTCGGGGACGTGCTCGTGACCTCAGAACCGAGCCCGACGGTCCGCTACGAGCACGATGACGTTGAGTACGAAATCTCCTGCCGGCTGGTGGTGGGCGCCGACGGGCGACAGTCCACTGTGCGCCGCCAGCTCGGCATCCGGCTGCTGCAGACCACCCCGCGCACCCTGGGCGGCGGGCTGCTCGTCGACGACGTGTACGCCTGGCCGGCCAATAGGGTCTCGATCGGCACCGAGGGAGATCTGCTCTTCCTGGTCTTCCCACGGGCAGCCGGACGGGTGCGGCTGTATTTGCTGCACGACATCGCTCAGAAGGGTCGCTTCGCCGGCCCGGACCGGCACAACGAGTTCCTGGCCGCTTACCAGTTCCGCTGCATTCCCGGTAGCGAGATGTTCGGCGCCGCGCGCCCGGCCGGGCCGTGCGCCTTCTACCCGATGAACGATTCCTGGGTCGAAACACCCTACGTCCCGGGCGTCGTGCTACTGGGCGATGCCGCCGGCTGGAACGATCCGATCATCGGCCAGGGGCTGGCTATCGCGCTGCGCGACGTCCGCATGGTGTCGGAGATCCTTCGCTCGCAATCCGACTGGTCGCCTACCGCCTTTGAGCCCTACGGCGAGGAGCGGCGGGAACGGATGCGCAGACTTCGCCTGGCCGCTCAGATCCGGACCGACCTCACCATGACCTTCACCCCTGATGGCGCCGCCCGCCGCAAGGCCTACAACCGCGTCTGGCGCACCGATCCGGTGCTCGCCGGCACTCGGCTCGCAATCCAGCTGGGCCCGGAGAAAGTGGCCGCCGGAGCATTCGAGTCCGAGGCCGTTGACCGCATCCTCACCCTGACTTAGCACCGGCGTGATACACGGCGTTGACCACGGCCGCGGCAGTGCCCACGATCCCGATCTCGCCGATTCCCTTGGAGCCCATCGCATTGACGTGGGGGTCGTGCTCGTCGAGCCAGTGTGCCTGCACGTCTCCAACGTCCGCGCATGCCGTGACGTGGTATTCGGCGAAGTCGTGGTTGACCACGTGGCCGAATCGGGGGTCGAGCACGCTGTGCTCGTGCAGCGCCATCGACAGGCCCATCGTCATCCCGCCGATGAACTGCGAGCGGGCGGTGCGTGGGTTGATGATCCGGCCCGTAGCGAACATCCCGAGCAGCCGCAACACCCGGATCTCTGCGGTGTCGGCGTGTGCCTGCGCCTCGACGAAAGGCGCGCCGAACGCATACATCGCGTACTTGTCGGTGGCCGGGCCGACCGACCCGTCGGCGGTGTCACCGTCGGCGGGGTCGCTACCGTACTTGTCGCGAAACGCCCGCGCCGCCGTCGAGGGCCTCCGCCGCGCTGGTATCCATCCGCACCACCCGACCGCGGGCGATGGTGGCCTGGATCGGGTGGCAGTAGGCCGGATTCTCGACCGGGGCCTCATAGGCGTACGGCGCGGTGCCGGTGACCTTGGAAGGGCCGTCACGACGTACCAGGTTTCCGACCGATCGCCTGGGGTACCAGCAGCCCGGTGTCCGACAGTGCCGTCATGTCAGGCCTCCTCACGGGCGAGGTCCCGCAGCGTCGACACCAGCGTGCGGGTGAGCAGGGGGATCTTGAAGCCGTTGCCGCCGCCGATGCCGTCCTCGGCTCGGCGACACCAAGCTTGAGGTGATCCACGAGATTCGTCCCGCCACCGAGGAACACCGCAGCCGGGTCGGTGTCGACGCTGTGCACAGCGTCGACCGCGCTGCTCGGGGCCTGGTAGGCGAACGGCTTCACTGGGTCACCTGCTGGGCTACTCGCCCGGCCGCGGCCTGCACCGCAGGCACGATGTTCGCGTACGCCGCACAGCGGCAGAGGTTTCCGCTCATCCGCTCGGCGACCTCGTCATGGTCCAGTTCCGGTTCGGAGGCCATCTCGATGGTGGCCAGGCTCGGCCAGCCCTGCGCGAACTCGTCGAGCATCCCGACTGCCGAGCAGATCTGCCCGGGGGTGCAGTAGCCGCACTGGAACGCGTCATGATCCAGGAACGCCTGCTGTACCGGGTGCAGGGCACCGTCGTGGGCCAGGCCGTCGGCGGTGACGACCTCGGAACCCTCGTAGGCGACGGCGAGAGCCAGACAGCTCAAGGCACGACGGCCGTCGATCAGCACGGTGCAGGCACCACACTGGCCGTGGTCACAGCCTTTCTTCGGGCTCATGTTGCCCAGCCGCTCCCGCAGCAGATCCAGCAGCGTCGTCCGGGTATCGACGGTGAGATTCCGAATCCTTTTATCTCCCCGTCCAGGACCTGAGTACAACCTGAGCGCAGCGGGTAGCCGTTAGGGCCTGATTCAGGCCGGGCCGTTCCCGGTCGTCGCGATCCTCGAGCGACTCGTGGAGCACCGGCTGGTACTCACCGGCGCAGGGCGAGATGCATCGATGTCGCCCACAGCGTGCCGGTGGCTACGAGGCCGATCACGACACGCGACGCCTCGGGGCCGGCACCGACGGCAAGGATGACCAGGCCGGCGCCTGCGGCGACGCACAGCCCGGCGGCGGTCCAGGTGTACTGCGGCTGACGAACAGCCGAGCCAGCGGGAAGAAATGCAGGCCGACGATCAAGCAGACCACGGGCGGGACCAGCTCTGGCGCCTCCACGGCGACCAAGATCAGCACGGCCAGGGCGATCGTGCCGAATTGCGCCAGGTTGACCACGCCGACGTGCCGGTACCATCCCTCCGGTTGCCGTCGCTGTCGTTCTGGTGCGCCCGCGTGGCCGAGCCGGAACGTGAGCAGGATGACACCCGCGCTGACCACAACGGCGGCGATGCGGACGGTCCAGGCTGCACCCGAGGGCAGCCCGGAGGCCCCTACGGCGGCCCAGAGGAGCGCGAACAGCGCCAGGATGAGCGCACCGCGCCGCCGGAGGCTCCGACTCTGGTCCTGCATCACAGTATCCACGGTCATTTCCCCCATCCTGCCTCTCTCGGTGGTGTTGGCGGAGCCGTGGCCGGTCGGATCCCAGCCGTTCGTACCCCACGGCCGACCCGTCGACGTGCTGGCCGATCGTCCGCCCGCCCACGACCTTAAGGACGACCTGGCGCGGGAGTCCGCTGGTGCGGCCGGTGTGGGTCAGGAGCACGAATCCTTGGCAGTGTCGGTGAAGGCTTCAGACGGTGCCCAGGGCGACCACTCCACGGCGTATTGCCTGCACTGCGGAGTGCGCCGCCGACCCGACTGTTGAGGCTTCCCCGGTGACACCACGCACCTGATCGAGCAGGTCCAGCACCTGGCGGCACCACCGGACGAAGTCTCCCGCGGAGAGCTCGGCACCGTTGTCCTCAGCGGCCGTCAACACTGCTGACAGCGACTCCCCGCGCGCCCACCGGTACACCGGCCAGGCGAAGCCCAGATCCGGTTCGCGGGTGCGCTCCAGCCGGTGTCGCCGCTCGTCGGCCTCCAGATCCGCCCACAACCGCACCGTGGCTACCAGCGCATTACTCACCGGTCCAGGCGGGACCCGAGGCGTCGCGACGTCTCGACGTGCCTCGTAGACCAGCGCTGAGACCACCGCGGCCAGCTCAGCGGGCTCCAAGCCGTCCCATGCCTGGTGGCGCAGGCACTCCGCGGTGAGCAGGTCGGTCTCCGACCACAACCGGGCCAGGGCTCGGCCGTGCTCGGTGAGTTGATCACCATTCAGGTAGCCGCGCTCGGTCAGCAGGGCCCGGATCCGGTCGAAGGTGCGGGCCAGGGAATGCGTCGTCGCCGCGACCTGCTGGCGCAGCGTGTCGGTTTCCCGTGCCAGCTGATCGTGCCGTTGCCCCCACCGGGCGTGCGCTTCCCGGTCGTCACAGCCGTGGCAGGGGTGCGCGCGCAGCGTCCGGCGCAGTGCTTCC
>JBGSWT010000128.1:0-1947 GCA_041751815.1 Pseudonocardiaceae bacterium | reverse complement strand
GAAAGCTGCTCATACAGGCGCATGCGCGCCAACTCGGGGCCGCCAAGATAGAAGGACAGGCGTTCGAGGGCGATTTTGGTGAACGGCACGTCGCCCTGGCTGCGCAGGCGGAGACGGATCGCCGCCTTGGCGCGGGCGCTGCCGGGCAGGCCCAGCGCGGCCACCGCAGCCCCGGCGCCGATGTACTCGGCTTCCGTCAGGTTGATCGGCAGCAGGTGCACGGCATGGGCGGTGCGGAAGACGCAGTTGGTCTGGTCCTCGGTGCCCAGCAGGCTGCGCAGCTCGGTCCCGGCCGGAAGCATGACCCCTGCAGGAGTGCCACGCAGCGTGTCCGTGGCGGTGATCTGGACGATGGCCATGGACGGGGTGGGCGCCGCGTAGTGCGGATAGACCATGTTGAGCAGGGACTGGGTGAAGGTCGGAAACTCCGCCTCCATCTTCAGTTGGATGCGGGCGGTTAGGAAGGCGAAGCCTTCGAGCATCCGTTCGACGAAGGGGTCGGCGACTTCGGTGTTCGAGAGGTCGAGGCGGTGCGCCACCTTCGGGAACTCGTGCGCGAACTCAGTGCCCATCTCGCGCAGGTAGGTCAGCTCGGCCTCGTAATGGGCCATGAGCCGGGGGTCCATCAGCGGACCTCCTTCACTTCGGTGACGACGGCAATACGGGTCTCCACCTCGATGGTGGTTTCCAGGAAAAGCTGGATCGGCACCGGCTGCGCCCACAGCTCCCCCTCGATCTCGAACACCAGGGCAGGGACGGTACTATCCCTACGCTGGCCGAGAGCGCGGACGCGCAGGCTTTCGGGGCGGATGCGCGGCTCGAACGCACGGACGGCTTCGGCAAGCTCGCGCTCCAGGGTGTTGGTGCGGCTATGGGAGTCGAGCAGGCCGGCGAAGCCTGGAATGCCGTAGTTCAAGGTGGATTTCGCGACGCGGGGCGTCCGGGACAGGTCCTCGATGGTGGCGAGATTGCTGGTGTTGAGCAGGGCAGCCAAGTCGCGCAGGACAGACTGGCGCAACTGAGCGGAGCTGACGGATTGACTGTCGGGGGCGTCCTTCAACCGAGTCGGCGCGTGATCGGTCAGTCGGTCCAGGAGAGAGGGCTGCAGGCGCTCGCGGCCTCGAATGCCGGACATGCGATCAGGCTGGCGCGATGGTCAGGTCGAGGCGGCGGATGTCCATGAGGGCGGTCTCGGCGCCCTCGGTGACAAGCATGCGCTGGCCCACCGGAAGCGACCAGTGCTCCGTTTCCAGGAACTCGGTGCGGCGGGCGAGCAGCAGGCTGGGGTCGGAACTGCCGGTGGTGCCGGGGTAGCGGGTCGGGATGAAGCCGACGGCGGTGCCGTCGTTGGCCCATGTGAACCGTGCCGGCATCCAAACCTGGTCGCGCAAATCCTGCGGCGGGTCGAGGGTGATGGTCCGGATGCGATCGTAGGGGATCCAGACATACTTGCCTTCGACGATGGCCTCCAGCGTCGGACCAAGTCGCGGGTCGGCGTCGGCGATCCAATCGAAGCCGGCGCCGTCAACGGTGGCAGGATTGGATGAGGCTTGGTCGAACGCGGCGTCGCGCAGAGCTGCAGCCTGTTCCGCCTGGCCAGTGGCGAGCAGCCGGGTCGCCTCAATCAGCAACGGCAGCCATTGACCCGGCTCACCCAGAACGGTCGGAGTGCGTTGCCCGGCGAACACCTTGGCGCGCAACACCTCGCAGCGGATGGTGACCTCGTAGGTCTGGACCATGGAGGACGCGGTCGGGTCCAGTTCACCGGCGACGGAGAGCTGCGTGAGCGCCCGGTCCCACTCACCGGTGATGCAGAATAGCTGGAACAGGAAGGTCCGGAGACGCGCATCGCGCGGTGCTTGGCGGACTTCGGCCATGAGAAGGTCGAATGTCTGCCGGACGTCGCCGGTCTGCAGCGCTTCGCCTGGGGTCAACGCGGGCTGCTTA
>JBGSWT010000127.1:0-1525 GCA_041751815.1 Pseudonocardiaceae bacterium | reverse complement strand
GGCCGCTGGCAAGGACCGGGTGGCCCCGCCGATCGGGCACGCGCAGCCGGTGGCCAAGGCGTGGGGCGGTCCGGTGCTGCTGCGAACGCTGCCCGACGCCAGTCACCTTGGCTTCCTGCACGATCAGCACTGGACGGATTGGCTCGTTGACGGCAGCCCAGAGTACAGCACCCGGCGAGCGTCCTACCCCCTGGTCACCGCATTCCTGCTGCGCCACCTCACCGGCGCCACCCGCTACGACGCCCTGCTCGAAGAATCCTGATCTGTGTTCTGGAGACAAAACGCGGTTATCCAGACCGGATAAGGCCGTCTGGAGACAGAACGCGGTAACTCAGTCAGGTCTGGGCGACGACTGCGGCGATGCGGTGGGCGATGGTTTCGGCGGCGGGCTGGGTGGGTGCCTCGACCATCACCCGGATTAGCTGCTCAGTGCCTGACGGGCGCAACAGCACCCGGCCGGTCTCGCCTAATTCGACTTCCGCAGCGGTGATGGCGTCGGCCACCGCCGGTGCCGCCGCGACCGCTGCCTTGTCCGCGACCGCGACATTGACCAGCACCTGCGGCAGCCGAGTGACCACGCCGGCCAGATCGGCCAGGCTCTGCCCCGAAGCGACCATCTGAGCCATCAAGCGCAACGCGGTGAGCAGCCCGTCGCCGGTGGTGGCATACCCCGGCAGTACCACATGCCCGGACTGCTCACCTCCCAATGAGAACCCGCCCGCCCACAGCGCCTCCAGCACGTACCGGTCACCCACCGCGGTAGTCCGTACCGACACCCCGTGCTCGCGCATCGCCAGATGCAGCCCAAGGTTGCTCATCACAGTAGCGACCAGGGTGTTCTGCGCCAGCTCAGCATTGTCGCGCATGGCCAGCGCGAGGATCGCCAAGATCTGGTCGCCGTCCACCACGTCGCCGGCGGCGTCCACCGCCAGGCAACGATCCGCGTCACCGTCATGCGCGATACCGATCACAGCGCCGTGCGCCAGCACCGCCTTGCGCAACGGATCCAGATGAGTGCAGCCGCAGCCGTCGTTGATATTGAGACCATTGGGCTCGGCATGCAGCGCGACCACGTCGGCGCCAGCCCTTCGGTAAACCTCCGGGGCGATCACGGACGCCGCACCGTGCGCGCAGTCGACCACCACGCGGACCCCTTCCAGCGGATGCGGGGTGGCCAACAGGAGGTGATCGAGGTAGCGCACGGTGGCTTCCGGCACCTCATACACCCGACCGATCCGGGCGCCGGTCGGACGCTCCCAGTCGCCGCTGTCCATCGCGGCGATGATCTCGTCCTCCACCGCATCAGGCAGTTTGTGCCCGCCAGCGGCAAACAGCTTGATGCCGTTGTCCGGCATCGGGTTGTGCGAGGCGGAGATCATCACGCCGAGATCTGCGGCGAACTCGGCTACCAGGTGGGCGACCGCCGGGGTGGGCAACATCCCGACCCGGAGCACCTCCGCACCCGCTGAGGTCAGGCCCGCGGTGACAGCCGCCTCCAGCATCTCGCCGCTGGCCCGTGGGTCCC
>JBGSWT010000126.1:0-2110 GCA_041751815.1 Pseudonocardiaceae bacterium | reverse complement strand
TCGACGCCGGCGATGTCGTCGGTTGGGTGTTGTTCGCGCTGGTCTGGGTGGCGCTCGCGGTGTCGTTGCTGCGGGCCCGGCGCCGTTGATGACCGAGCTGGATCACGGTGAGCAGCGCGAAGCTGTTCGGTATGAGTCACCACCGCAGCCGGTTCATCGCCGACCACAGCGGAGTCATGTCCGCGCCGAGATGCACGCCTGGGTCCAGGGTGTCTTCGGGTGCGCCACCTCGGGCGCCACGGGTACCTGGCACGCCCGTGGACTTGCAAGCACGCTTGCGCAGGTTGGTCGTGCGTGGTTGGTTCCGGTGAGGCCGTGGTTGACGTCGATCCGCCCGGCGCGGGGCTGAGCGCGGTCAGCGCGTTGCGCTCAGCCCCGGCTAACAGATTACCTACGGTGTCGTAGGGCATCGGCGTGGCGACAGATGACGTCCAGGCGGTGACCCCCACATTTTCACACGTTTCGCCTAACCGACCACGGCTATCCGTTCGCGAGTGCGCGAAACGTGACCATCTGACGCTGACTCACACCTGATCAGCGTAGTTTGCAGCCGTAAAAGCTACACTGGTGTCGAGATTGACAAAACTATGGGTAGTTGGCGGACCGCGGGAGTAGCGCAAGATCAAAGAAGATCTTGAGACACGTCTAGTTGAAATCTCTCAGTTCGTCTAATCTCTGTGGCCATGGCGAGTCCCCCGCTCGCCCTCCCAGGAGGTCGCGTGCGGTCCATCGCTCCCCCGGGGCAGAACTACGAAAGGAAAATCGGTGAGAAAGAAGCTTGCTTCGGTGACTCTGCTGTTGGGGATGCTCACTGCCATGCTGCTGGGTAGTACTTCCATGGCATATGCATACGAAGATGATATTTTTTGTTTTCCATTGTTAGCGCCCTCTTTCATCTGCTCCCTACGTTAGGTGCTTGGGCGGCGTGGGCTTCGGCAGGCCAGGTGAGAGTCGCCGCGTGGCGACGGTCGGGATCGTGTCCGCACCATCACCTCGCACCCGGATCAGGTGGGGGCCTGGCTGTTCGGTCGCATCGTCAGCGAGGAGGATGTTCAGGACAGGGCGAGCAGCCTGCCGTACAGGTGATGGCACGCCGCTGAGGCTCCGTGACTAGCGGATGTCGTCGCTGCTCGGGCTCCACCTCGAGGTGTTCGCCGTCGATTCTCACGAGACGTTGCCGCCCGTGAGAACGGTCCACGAACGGACGGTGTCGTGATCTACCCATGCCGCCCGCGTCGCTGATGCCCACTGCTCGGCATCTGTTCAGCCGGCGTTGAAGTACTTCGCCTCCGGGTGGTGGGCCACGATCGCGTCGGTGGACTGCTCGGGGTGCAGCTGCAGCTCCTCGGAGAGCTCCACGCCGATCCGTCCCGGGTCCAGCAGCTCGACGATCGTGGTGCGGTCGGCGAGGTTCGGGCACGCCGGGTAGCCGAAGGAGTAGCGCGAGCCGCGGTAGCCCTGCTTGAGGACGGCGTCGAGTCCCTCGGAGTCCTGGTCGCCGAATCCCAGCTCGGTGCGGATCCGCGCGTGCCAGAACTCCGCGAGCGCCTCGGCGAGCTGGACGGACAGACCGTGCAGCTCGAGGTAGTCGCGGTACGCGTCTGCCGCGAACAGCTCGGCAGTCGCCGCGCTGACCCGGGACCCCATCGTCACGAGCGTGAACGCGATCACGTCGATCTCGCCGGACTCCTCGGGCCGGAAGAAGTCCGCGAGGCAGAGGAACCGGTCGCGGCGCTGGCGCGGGAACGTGAAGCGGGTGATCTCCGCGGCACCCGGTTCGGGCCGTTCGAGGATGATCAGGTCGTCGCCCTTGCTCACGCACGGGAAGTAGCCATAGACGACGGCGGCCTCGAGCAGGTTCTCGGTCTGCATGCGCTCGAGCCACGAACGCAGCCGTGGCCGCGCCTCGGTCTCCACGAGGTCCTCGTACGAGGGTCCGTCGCCGCCGCGGGAGGCCCGCAGGCCCCACTGGCCCATGAATGTCGCCCGCTCGTCGAGGTACGCGACGTAGTCGGCCAGCGCGATGCCCTTGACCACCCGGTCGCCCCAGAACGGCGGCGTCGGGACGGCGTTGTCGGTCGCGACGTCGGACCGGGCGGGGACGTCGGCC
>JBGSWT010000125.1:0-1959 GCA_041751815.1 Pseudonocardiaceae bacterium | reverse complement strand
GTCGCGCTCGTGCGGGCGCGCGTCGGCCGGGGCCGACACCATCGGCAGGCCGGGCGACTGGGCGCAGAGCATGCGGTTCTTGTGCTCGTACGGTGCGAACACCCGAGCCCGTCGCCGGCCTGCCAGCTCCTGTTGGGCGCTCGCCCACAGGGAGCTGTACTCGTCCTCCGACCCGGTGACCGCGACCCACGCCACGTCGGGCACACCCGGCGTCGGCGGCACGTCGACCCCACCGAAAGCCTCCTTGAGCATCACGCGCCACGCCGCCCGGAGCTGGTCCGCGGCTTCCTCCGCCAGCTCGGCACCCTCATCGCCGGGAACCAGGAAGACCAGCTTGTTCGACACCGGAACGTCGTCACCCGAACCCGCCGGAAAGATCAGTCCGCACGGTTCCGGTGCGCCGCGTAGCTGAGTTGCCACGTGCGCCGCACCAGCCAGGAGCAACCGCTGGAACAGATCGCTCGCCCCGGACACGTCCGCGGTACTGCGGGCTTCCCCGATGAAGCGCTGCACGCCACCCACGGTGACGACGACGAGATCAACTGACACGTCCGCAGCATCCTCCTTCGGGTAACGGCCCGACAGCAGAGGGTAGACACCACGCATCGACCGAGCCGTGCCGCGGTCGTCGCGGGGTGGGCCTGCCGTCCTGGGACACGGGGGCTGAGGGCGCAGGATTCGGCCCGCAGGTCAGCATCCGGGTCGCTGACGAGCGCGAGATGGCCGCGCTCGCCGGGTTGCGCCGGATGTGGTTGGAGGGGTGCACCGGGCAGCCCGTCGGCGATTCCCGGTTTCGTGGCCGCGTTCGTGCACATGCTCCGGCCGGGCGCGCGTTGTGCGCTCGCCGACCATCTGCGTTCTGGGCGGCTCACGGATGCTGTGCAGATGGGCTAGTCCGTGCATACCCACGGTCAGAAGCCAACCACTGATCACCGGGACAGGGGCGCATTCGGATGAACGTGACCTCCGGTTCTTGCGGTTCTTCACCGCTGCGGAATCTTAACTGTAGGCGTGTCGTCGTAATCGATCACGATCGCTCATGGGCTCATGTGCTGGAGATGGCAGATTGTCTACTGAACGCAACGACGGCCGCTACCATGGGTGGTAATGGGTGATATGTGAAGTTTCTGTCAAATTGATCGCACGAGCAGGACGGCGACATTCACCCAGGCGAGCCGCTCGCCATCGAGTATGCTGAAGAGCGGCTGCCGTGCTGTCGAGCCAGCCGTTACGGACGGGATGCTTGAAGTATTATAGCAGCTATGCGCTTCACTCGAACGGCAAAGAAAATGATAGTGTGGTGGAGTCGGGGTCACTGACGGTGGATGTACCAGCGATGCGACGAAGGTCGAGCTGTGGTTCAAAACACTGACCAAGCCGGATGTGTCGCGTGGGATAGTCGGTACGGACAAAACTATTGGCTCGACATCACCCTCGCCTAAGGGCGTGGTCAACCGGTCGAAACAGTTACGTTGGTGTTCGGCGGGTGTGACACCGGTCGCCATCCCCTCCGCCACCCCTCCGGCGTCGAACGGCCGCTTGTGCCGGACCATGGGACCATGCCGGTGGCCTGCGGTGCGACGGCCAGCCAGGTGGTCCACGCCGGTGACGTCGGGATAGTCGGTGGTCAGGCACTGCTCGACCGCATCAAGCCGGTTGTTCACCCGCCAGCCGGCGACGTCGTCAGCGAGATCGTCAAGGGCGGCGTATGCAGCTTCTTCACGGCGCCGTCGGCCGCTTTCCGGTCGAGACAGGCCTGCGCGAGTTGGACGCGGCCCAGGACGCGGTTGCGCATGCGAGCTTCGGCCTGGGGTGGCACGGCCAATGCCAGGGAGATGACGTAGTTCGTGGGCCGTGCTGAACCGGTGATGATCTTCGAGTTTGTACACGGAGGGTGATGGTGGCTGGGGGCATGGTGATGGCCCGGCTGTCTGGCCGGGTGCGCCGGGGTCCAGCCCG
>JBGSWT010000124.1:0-7571 GCA_041751815.1 Pseudonocardiaceae bacterium | reverse complement strand
CCCGGCCGCGAGCCGCGTGGTCGGCCGCGAGCGTGGCCTCGTCAACCGGCTTGCCGCCGTATTCGAGGACAACCCGACCAGCGAGCAGGAGGTCTACTTGCTCGCCCAGACCAAGCTGAACGATGTAGCCAAGGAGAGCGGCCTGGCCCGGCGCGCAGAGGAGAACACCAGCCAGATGCTCACCGCACTCGCCCGCTCACTCGGCTTCACCGACGTCACGGTCACCTTCGACGCCCGAAACAAGGCGTCAGACGTGATCGCGGGGGATCACTCGCTGCCAGTTGGCTGAGTGCACTCGCTGAGCACCCTCGTAGGCGTCGAGCTGAGCGTGCAGGTGAAAGTCGGTGGCGGTGGAGGTCAGCATGGTGCAGCCGACGGTCTGTACTCGCCATTCCCCACGGGTGAAGCTGATCGTCCATTGTGTCTCGCCGCGGACCGAGGACGTGTCGTCGCCGATCCAGATGTAGCGCTCGACGACCCGTTTGGTCACGTCCAGATCGATGTTGTCGAAGCGCAGCACGCCGAGATCCTTGATCACTTCGAGCGTTGAGCGGTAGTTGACCAGGTCCCGGGAGACAGTCCAGGTTTCCTCGCCCGGATGAAGCTGGACCACCGGGATAGGCGGTGCCCCTTCCGGATCGTCGAATGGCTGCAGCGACACTTCGTCACGCTCGCGGGTGGGCCGAACCGGCAGCCGCAGGCAGGTGTTCTGGGTGAAGACCGACAGGCGCACTGGTTGCGGCGGCGGCCACGCCAGCGGCCAGTATGAGGTGGACATCGCCAGCCGCAGCCGATGACCAGGCGGCAGAGCCTGCGCCATGCCGTTGAGCTGCACGGCTGCTTGGTACCGTTCGCCGGCCTCCAGAAGTTCGGGCGCGCTATGCCCCTTGTGGTGGGTGAGGTTGAGCAGGCCGTAGCTGATCCTGGTGGCTCGCCCGTCGGGCGCCACGTCGGACAGCCGCACCGCTACCATCGCCACCGGCGCGGTGGAGGCGAAGGAGAGCTCCAGTACCGGCGCGCCGAGGATCTCACAACGCTCGGTGAACGGCTCGGTATC
This sequence comes from Pseudonocardiaceae bacterium, assembly GCA_041751815.1. GTDB lineage: Bacteria > Actinomycetota > Actinomycetes > Mycobacteriales > Pseudonocardiaceae. The sequence goes on along the minus strand of JBGSWT010000124.1, from coordinate 6,514 downwards.
GAAGACCAGTGATCCGCCGTCTTCCTCCCGCTGGTCATAGGGCAGGTCGGGAGGCGCGCTGTAGGAGCACCACTTGCCCGCGAACTGCCCGACCGACAGCGGCGAGTGGATGGTCAGCTCCTCGGGCTCGACGCACTCGCCCGGACGACCGATCCGGTTCCGCGCCAGCGGGTGCACAGACTCGTGCACGTGCGGGGAAGGCCAGGCTGGTTCGTCCACCCATCGGCCGGGTCGCTCCTGGTAGGCGGTGGACGGGGGCACCGTCTCCTGCATCCAGATCCGCAGCATCGGCTCATCCATGACGTCGTTGTCGATGTCCTTGAGCCATCGATCCCACCAGCGCACGACCTCCTGCAGAAAACCGATGGCCGGTCCTGGCTGGCCGAGGTGGGGATACTTGTGCGACCACGGGCCAACCAGGCCCTTACGCGGGACATCGAGCTCGGCGAGCAGCCGGAAGACCGCGTGGGAGTACCCGTCGGCCCACCCCGAAACGGCGTAGACCGGAACCGCGATATCGGCGAAGTTCTCACACACCGACCCGTGCTGCCAGTAGCTGTCCCGCCGCTGGTGGCGCAACCACTTCTCCAGCCACAGCCCACTGCCGGTGAGACGCTCATGCCACATGTCCCGCCAGCGCTCACCGACCACAGCGGGATCCGGCGGGCAGGAATTGTAGGCGAACATCGTCGACGCCCAGGAGAGATTATCCGAGAGCAGGCAGCCGCCCATGTAGTGCACGTCATCGGCGTAGCGGTCGTCGGTAGCGCACACCGCGACGATTGCCCCCAGGCTGGGCGGCCGGCGCGCCGCCAGCTGCAGCGCGTTGAACCCACCCCAGGAGATGCCCATCATGCCGGTCCGCCCGCTGCACCACGGCTGGGCGGCCAGCCAGGCAAGCACCTCCTCGGCGTCGGTGAGCTCCTGCTCGAGGTACTCGTCGATGAGCACACCTTCTGAGTCCCCGCTGCCGCGGAGGTCCACCCGTACCGAGGCGTAGCCGTGCCCGGCCAGGTAGGGGTGGTGGATGGAGTCCCGCTGGGAGGTGAGGTCCCGCTGCCGGTAAGGGATGAACTCCAGGATGGCCGGTACCGGCTCGTCGTCGGACGAGGTGGGACGCCAGATCCGGGCCGCCAGCCGCACGCCATCGGACATCTTGATCTGGACGTGCGCATCCTCCCTGACTTCATGTGGCAGGGCCTCAACCTCTCGCATCAGGCGGTGGGCTCCCCCTCGTCGTCGATCTCGAACGGCAGCGCCCGGACGCACCGCTGGTACTTCTCGGCCAGCTCGGCCTCGTCCTGGCCGCCGACGTAGATATTCGCGAGGATGTAGCTGTAGCTGTCCTGCGCGCTCAGCTCCGAGAGCCGGCCACTCTCACGCACAGTCACGTCAACAGTGACGCCGGGAATCTCGCGCTGCACCCGCTCAATCTCCAGCTCGGTGGGGTGACGGCGGACCACACCGTCATTCCAATGCCGCAGAAACCACTTAGCCGCGACCTGGTGCGGGCCCTGCCGGTGCGGCAACTCGGGGTCGCGGCCCAGCGCCAGGCGCAGCATTGCCAGGTGGTTGGGTGCGCCGTCGACCAGCTCGAACAGCAGGGCGTGCGACTGGGAGGGCCGCGGGTTGACCTCTAGCACGGTGAGGGCCTCGGTGTTCTCGTCCCAGAAGAACTCGATGTTGAACGTGGTGTGCTCCAGCCCGACCGGCCGGATGACACGGTCGGCGATGTTCGCCATTCGTTCGGTGATCCGATCCGGAATGGAAGCGGGGTATTGGTACCGGACGAAGCTGGAGCTCTCTTCGTGCGTGACCGAGTCCACCACGCCAAGGGTGTGGGTCTCGCCGCGGTAGCGGTAGCCCTCGAAGGTCAGCTGCCTGCCACTGATCGTCTCCTCGGCTAGGCAGGCCTGCCCGCCAACGCGTGCGATCTCTGGGGGAAGATCAAGGTGCTCGAGGACGATGTCGAACGGGGCCCCGATCCGGCTGATCCCGGCACGAATCTGTTTCACCGCATCCTGGAACTCCTGACGGTTGGCCACCCCGAAGGCGAGATCGGAGGAGGCCGACTTCACCGGTTTGATCCACATCGGGTACCTCATGCCCTCCGGCGGGTCGGTGTCCCGCGCGAGGTCAACCAGGCCGAACCGCGGATACTCCTCGATCACCTTCTGCTGTTCGAGGCGGCTCCAGTACTTGTGCTCGCACTTCACCACCGCCTCCAGGCTCGGGCAGCACAACCCTCCGAATCGGGAACACAGCATCGGAACCATCGAGCTCACCGGAAAATCCCAGAACCCGATAACCGCGTCGACCGATCCCTCGAAGGCCCCCAGCTGACGAACGGCCTTGTCCAGCAGCTCGCGCAGCGAGATCTCCTCACCGCCCAGCAGCTCCTCCATAGACAGCAGCGGGTGGAAGCGGCACTGATCTGCGTCGGGCAGACGCCGAAGAATCCGTTCGTTGTGCTCGTCGAGGCCCAGCACGAACACGTTCACAGCCACCAGCCCACCGCCCTCCAGTAGCTGAATCCAGGGCTCAAGCGCTGATCGCCGACCACGACGCGATCAATTCGGGCTGAGAGGGAAATTAGCCACCGGGTTTAGCACTGCCATCCTGACCGGGGATGCCTTGACCCTCGCTTTCCACCTGTCCGCCCGTGCTGATGTTGCCCTCATTGTGGCCGCTGCCAGGGTCTCCCTGGCCGCCGTTGCCAGGTGTGCCAGCCCCCCCGTCGACGCTGAATAACGACATCACGGTACGGGCTGGCAACAACTCCACGTGTTGCCCGTCAAGCTGGCCAAAGTTCAGCGTGTCAGACATCAAATCCTCCTCGCACGGCGACCCAGCGTTAAGGCAGGGGAATGCCTCATCGGCCGCATCATCAAACTGTGCACAGCCGCGGAGTTAGTGGCAACCGGTAGCCGTACGTAAGTTCTCCGTGACCTACCTAGTCACACGCTGGGTTGAGTCCTCGAAATGATGTAGTCCGGTCAGCGGCGTGGCGTCGTGATGGGAGACGACCACCGCGCGCTCATCAGGGAACCGAGGAAGGAACTCGAGAGGATCCCCGACCGCGCTCGGGTCAGTACTTGCGACGGCGGGACAGCAGGCCGCGCAGCTTGGCGCGGTTGCGTGGGTTGCTCGCGTACCGCCGTCCCTGATCGGCCACCCGCCGCCCCTGGGGGCTGCTCAGGAAGCGCCGGATCTTGCTGAGGATCGAGCCCATCACGACTCCTTAGAGTTAGGTACCTCCAGGGTAGCCCCATCGCGCGCAGGCGGCCCGGGATCGACGTCGGCGCACAACGACCGAAGCATCTCGGGTGTCGCGCTCAGGTCATCTGCGGTCGCGTCGCCAGACGATGACGACGCCGTCTGCTTCCGATGAGTTGACCAAGATCTGTGGACGCCGTTTGATCTCGGTGAAACCCAGCCGCTTGGGTATGCCCGCGCTACGCACGTTCGCGGTGTCGTGCACGATCTCGACGTAGTCTGCGCCGATTCGGAACGCTTCCGAGGTCAGCATCCCGGCGGCGAGCGTGGCGATGCCGCGGCCGACATAGTCGGGGTGCAGCCAGTATCCGATCTCCAGACCGCCCGGTCCGATCCTCGCCATGAGACCGCAGCTGCCCACCACCGCGCCGTCAGCTGCGATGATCGCGTAGTTGAAAGCCTCGCCGAATCGCCAGTTCGCTTGGGACTGCGTGATGAACTTGGCTGCGTCCTGAGGGTGGTAGCCGTCTGCGGCCCATTCCATCCAGAGGGCGAGGTGTTCGATTGAAGAGGTCACCACCTGGTAGACGGCTTCGGCGTCGCCCTCACGCCAACGCCGCAGAGTGACCGACGCGTTGTGCAGCACCTCGGTCGGCTGGTCCATGCGGCTGATTCTGCCCAGATGCTCAGTGCCTCGACACCAAAGGACAGCCCGCCACTGATCGACCAGGATCAGCGACACAACCACACACCTCGGCCCGCTCGATGGCTCGATCCCGCGCAGTGAGCACGCGCAGCGCTCTAAAACTCGGTTGACGTAGCCCGTCGGAGGGAGAAGGGAACGAACGCCGGACGGCGGGCGCAGATCTTGTCTACGGTGGGTCCCACTGGCGTGCCTACTGTCAAGGTCGACCACAACGTTGGAGATTCAGATGCCCCAGCTGCTTGAGCGCCGCACAGTCGGTTCCTCGGCCCGGCCGGACAACCGTTGGCGGCCACGCCGGAAACTGGTCGCAGCCGCCGTGGGGATCGCGGTCCTGGTGCCGGTCACTACGCAGCTCGTAGATGCGTTTCCGGGCTGGAGCAACCCGTTCGAGCAGCACATCGTGGATCACAGTCCAGCGCCGCTGCTGCTGGCGCTGCAGGACCTGTCGCAGTACCACGCCGCCACCGGCACATTTCAGGTGGTGGTAGATGTCGAACAGGACACTCCCCACGTGCCGTCGCTGATCAGTGGCGAGCGTACGACATTCCTCGGCATCGGCTCGGTCAACGCAACGGTCGACTTCACCAACGTCGGCGCGGACCGGGTGACGGTGTCGCCGGACCGGCGCACGGTCACCATCGCCCTGCCGGCCCCGCGACTGGCGCCCGCAGTGGTCGACCCGGTCGCGAGCCGCGTGGTCGGCCGCGAGCGTGGCCTCATCAACCGGATTGCGGCCGCATTCCAGGACAGCCCAACCAGTGAGCAGCAGCTCTACCAGCTTGCCCAAGCCAAGCTCAACGACACCGCCAAGGCGAGCGAGCTGACCCAGCGCGGCCAGGACAACACCCGCCAGATGCTCACCACGCTGGCCCGCTCACTGGGCTTCACCAATGTCACGGTCACCTTCGACGCCCCGTCGACGTTGGGCACCGCCATGCGCGCAAGCACAAACAGCTAAGCGGCCAGATCGGCCGATAGGCGTTGGTCAGCCGTCTGGAGGGGCTCGGAACTGCGGCGTCAGCGGGTCGTCTTCGTTGCCGCGGCTGCCCGCGTCGACCGGCAGGACGGAATCGTCCTGCACTGCCCTTGCCGCGGCCGGCGAGTCCTCAACAGCATGGTGCACCTCCTGCGGGCTGGGTACCCGTTTGTCGCCACGGGCATCGATGTGGTCGCCGCGGCTTTCACGACATGGCTACCGTCCGTCAAGCACCTGCAACTGCTGACCAGGCGCAATGGCGGAGCCTCCGAGAGCGTTCAGTTGGCGGATCCGCTCCACCACTGCACCCTGGTCCGACCGTGGCGCTACTCGCCGCGCCACGTCCCATACGGTTTCTCCCGCGCCCACTTGGATCACTGCAGTGTCCGCCGGGATCCCTGGATTTGCGGCCGTCCCGGTCCAATTCAGGCCGCCGGCTACGGCCAGCACCACGGTGACAGACGCAACCAGGCTCACCACCCGGGCGGGCCGCAACGCAAGTGAGCGCGTTTTCTCTGCCGTGCTTGCTGCGGGGACCATTAGCCGCCGACGCGCCGGACATGACACAGGCGCCGACACCGGACGTGCCGGAAGGGGTCGGATGCGCGCCGCTGGCCGCCGCGGCCTGACATCCCTCGGTACGACTTTTCCACCGCGTGTCGCGGACCGATTACGCAATTGTGCTGATGCCGTCATCGAGACTCCTCATCCCGGGACCATCGAACGAGGTTTGTTGAACCGTTGTGCGATGTGTCTGGGTAGTGCGTAGGTGACGTCGATCAGAATCCGCCGATAGCGTGGTCCAGGAAGGGTCGGTTCACGATCTCATTGCGCACCGCAGGGGTCCCGGCCGGGCGAGGGGGTGGGGGTACGCCCGGCCGGGTAGCTAGAGAGAGGATTAATCCCGGAAGGCGTCCTTAACCTTTTCACCGGCCTGCTTGACGTTGCCCTTGGCCTGGTCCACTTTGCCCTCGGATTCGAGCGGTTGGTTGTCGGTGGCCTTGCCGGTGGCCTCTTTGGCCCTGCCCTTCAACTCCTTGGCTTTGTTCCAGATCTTGGCGGCGATACTCATACGGGTGCTCCTTGGTGCGCGTGGATTTAAGCTATCGACCATGTTCCGGTGATCCTGCGGAACCGGTGGTTCCGCCGATCGATCGCGGCTTTGACGGTTTATCTCTTCCTGATGGCTCCCCTGCTCCCCTATCTCCAGCCTTGGGCGGTACCCCGGTGGGTGACCGCGTCTGCTCCGTGCCGGTCTGGCGCCCGCTCCGGCCGCCGGCACCGCCGGTAGCACTCAGTTACCCCATCTCACGGTCAGTGAAACCACGTCACTGCCGAGGGGCCGCGACCTCGCGCCTGAAGCGGTAGCGAAACCGGTCACTTCGCGGCTTCTGGCGCGTGGCCCGACGCCTGACGCGTGGTTTGCTGCGACATCGACACGCCTATGCGCTCCCTCGCTGAGCAGACCGTGCTCGTCACCGGCGCCACCGATGGACTGGGCAAAGCCCTGGCCACTGAGCTCGCCCGCGCCGGCGCCACGGTACTTGCGCACGGCCGCGACGACGCTCGCGGTGCGGCAGCCCTCGCCGACATCACCGCGGCCACCGGCAGCGACC
>JBGSWT010000123.1:0-13083 GCA_041751815.1 Pseudonocardiaceae bacterium | reverse complement strand
CGCTGCGCAGGACCGGCGCCTCGATGTCGTGCCAGCGCCGCAGGAGCTGGGCCTGGTCGTCGGTCTGCGCAATCACCAGGGCGGCGCAGCGCCTACAGGTAGCTTGCGCCCGTGACGAGCCGGCAGCCAGAGGTATGCCGGCGTGAGCAGTCCCAATCGTGCGCCGGACCCGGCCATGTCGCGGGACAGTTGGCCGGCGGGGGTGAAGTTGACCTGCGTGGAAAGGTCCGCCAGGTCCACGGCCAGCCGGTCGGTGCAACGCTTGCGGGTCAGGCCCAGCATCTGGAGCAGTGGCGCAGATACCTGCCCGCAGTCAGGGACGGCCACGCCCAGCGAATGCCGAACATAGACCATGTCCGGCTCACCGAGCTCGTCTGACGATACCCAGATCGACCCCCGAATCTGGGCGGATCTCACCGGGCGATAGAGTCTATATCAGCTTGCCGACGCTCCCCCTCGCCACCACCACACCCCGTAAAGTCACACTCGACCGACCGAAAGAAGCCATCTGCTTATGCCTCACATCTCGGGATTCGCAACAAGTTTGCACTACCTGGAGGATACCGATTGCCTTACGGATAAAGAAGCCACAGGAGTTCTTCAACCTGAGAAGAAATTGTGGCGCAGTGATATCGCTCGTGCTGTTGCAGAGTTTCACGCCGCATTCGATCTCCCGAGGAAAACAACTCCCAGCGTCGAGACCAGCGAGTCGCTTAAAAGACTGAGAGTGGCGCTCCTCGAAGAGGAGTGTGGTGAGTTCGCCTCAGCGGCAGAAGCATATGACTTGGTCGCGATTGCAGATGCCTTGGCTGACATCGTTTACGTAGCGTACGGAACAGCCATCACCTATGGTATCGACCTAGACCTCGTGCTGGCCGAGGTGCATAGGTCTAACATGAGCAAGCTTGACGAAAGTGGGCAGCCGATCAAACGAGCCGACGGAAAGATCATCAAATCTGAACGGTACACGCCACCGGATGTGAAAGAGATACTGAATATTCAGCCACCTCTGACATTCCCGTCATAGAAGTAATCCAACCTCAACGGTCAAACAAGGTCGCCATAACACCGAACCCCTTAATTTTATTCGATTAGCAGGTGATGCGCCTTGTCCCAGGACGCTACGCGCTCTTGGATCGCACCGAGCGAGTTGTCTATTCTTATTGCTATCTCTCGGGAACCGGAGATGCAAAAGAAAGCACGCCCACCGAAAGCACTGAAACGAAGTGACCGGATGCTAACAGGTCGAGGGACTCCCGAGGCGATTTGCCTTTGAATGCGCGATCTCTGAGTGCTCCAAGGAGAGCGGTCACAATGTTGGTAGAGAACTACGCTGGCGCCGATCGAGAGCAGCGAACTGATCTCCGCGACTCTGACATACTTGCTGGCGAGCCGCGATGTAGGCGCTACCGATCGAACTTCGAGGCCGTTGTCGGGATCGAGAAACACTATATCGCAGGCAGTCACAGCCTCTCTGGCACGGGCGAACCAAGCAGCTCGTTGCTGAACTCTTAGCCGTGCCGGGTATGAAGACTCAGGTAATGCCTCGGAAAAAAAGATGGTACTAGCAGTAAAGATAGAAGATCGTTCGACTAGACTCAGATGGAGATCGTTCTTCGACGTCAACGTCTGCTCGATTGCTCGCATTTTAACCAGCAGTTCTGAGTCTAAATCAGACCAGCCGTCCCGAGACAGATGGGGTCTACGTCGACCATCTCCGTTAGACTCGACATGATCTGTTAGATACCAGACGACGCCGAGTCGGACATCGTCGGTGCCTTCGGTGCAAAGCGTTCGCAGCAGTGCGTACTTCACGTAGTCACCAATATCGTTTACGAAGTTGTGACGCAAGACTCACCGCCACCTCCTCCTGTCGATTAGACTTTTACCGCCAAAACCAGTCGAAATTAGTGATACAGGAACGCCTGCTACCGATTCGATCTCCTCGACAAAGCTGACGGTTTCGCTAGTCAGCTGATCCACCCGGCAAGAGTATCGGTTTTTATCAGCGATGTAGTCGGCAAAAGTCAAGGCGATGTCGGTGGCACCATTCAACGCAACAGAAGATCTTAGTTGTACCCATGAGAACTCAGCAACTCTGCGTAGGTTGCCGGATACGGAGCCAATCTCAGCTGCTCGTAGCTCGTCTATGGCCAGGCCGGAGCGCTCAGCTACCGTCTCCCAAGTTATTTCACGGCCCATCGGCCCGGAGTTGCCGCCTACACGAATGGGGTAAGATCGGAAGGCAACGATGACCCGCCTCAAACGTTGAGGGGCAATTCCCACCTCTGATAGCAGGGCGGCTGTTGTCGTATCACGAGACGTAACGTGTGGAAAGCTTCCGTGGAAGATGCTGAGATCGGTTCCCTGCGTCCCCTCGACAAAGACAGAGTCACCGCGCATATACGCGTGTTCAAGCACCTCGGTAGAGTTTCGAATATATGGAGCAAGCTCTGGAACATCCCGCGCCGCTCTAACAGCCCCAGGAATCCCTCTCTGCATGATACGGCGTGCAACTGCAGCGCCGCCACCAGTACCGGTCGACCCAATCGTCTGTTTCAGGGCAAGTTCGTCCTGCACATCATCTTGCTCTATTATAAGCGCGTTAGGATCGATAGCCAAACGTTCGGACGATACACCGCAATCCGTGATCTCTCGCAGCAGTACGTCTGGCGCTATGACAGCACCGGGACCAAGAAGTAGTTGAGCCGATGAAGCACGTGTTCCGCTTGGAAGTTGCCTATGAGTGTAAACTGCACTGCTGTTGCAACGCACCTTGTGGCCTGCGTTGGACGCTCCAACCCTGACCAATAGATCGTACTCAGGAGCAAGGAAAAAGGCTATGTTACCTTTTCCTTCGCTACCCCACTGGCCTCCGACCAAGACATCAACGCACGGCTGGAGAAGAGTGCGGGTGCGACTAATTCGCGCACGGACCCGTACAGCTATATCAGCAAGTGTGACGCGGGTCGTGTCAATGACGCAGTCTGCGTCATTCCCAAGATCGCTTACCGCTAGCTCTGCTGGCGAACGAATCGCATCCGCCCACGAAATATTAGAATCACCTGTCCGGTTTCTGACGCTGTAGCGATAGGCTAGCAAAGCATCGTCGCCTGTCAGGTGAACGTGAAGAACTTGCCAGAGCTTCGAGTCAACTCTTCTAAGCTCAGCAGCCTGCTCGCGCGTTCGTACTGCGTCAACGATTACTATTTCACTAACGGGACTTGTCTCGGCGACGCGCTTGACTGCATCCAGTATCCATTGCCCGGCCTGAAAATAGGGATCAAGGCCTACCCGCTGAAGCTCCTCACGGTCGAGCTTTTGTCCGGCAACAACAGACATCAGACTTGATGTACTAACTTTCTCCACGCCATAGTCTTGGGAAAGCTCTTCAGCAAGCGCAGTTTTTCCTGATCCTATTGGCCCCGATAAGATCAGAATCGTCAGTCTTTTCAAGTGACCGCTCCCCGAGTGCCTACGCTTCCACCATGCAACTATAGCAGGTTGTCGGCCGAGCGGTTGAATATGATGTCTGGGTCTCACAGTATCGAGGGTTTACTTGATCGAGGCGCTGTAGATGCTCTGACTTCGGGCAGCTACGGGGACAACAGATCCGCAGTACTTCGCACCCGGCATCAGCAGAACAGCTCGACCTGTTCGTACTGACCACCTCTCACCAGCAAAATCAACCTGACCTGAGTCCGGCAGAACCAAGCCTTCACCAGACCTGAGTGACTCACTCTACATGGGCTACAGGATGTTCAGCACCGAACTCGTCGAAGCTGCGACGCCGGGTGGGAGCCACCTGCAGCGTGACGGAACCCAGCGCGACGGCCTCGACGGGTGAACGCGGCGGCAGCGCTGTCGGGCGCCCGGACCAGATCGGCGCCCCCTCAGCCAGGTCGGCGGTCCGTCCGGGAACATCGCTCGCAAGCGATGAGTCCGCCGCCCGGCCGAAGTCCCCGCTTCCGACCGAGGAGGACCACCCGAGCCAGGAGGAACCCGATGAGCCACCCCTCGACCGTCCCCACCACCGTCGGCACCCTCCCAGGTTCGCCACCCGACTGCACGCGACCCTGCACGAGAACTGAGCCGACGCCGCCGCGAGCGCGCAGAGCAGAAACGAGGCGCTGGGGCGACATGCCTCGGCCCAGGTGGGGCGCTATGCTAGTTGCACTGGCGTTGATCCGGCAATCACCGGGGAGCTTCCGGAAGAACGGGTGAGTCGCGTCGACTGCCTGAGTAGAACCGGACGGCAAGCCGCACGTCATAGCGGCACGACGAGAGGCGCTCGGTCTCGGGCGCAAGCGGGGTGGTACCGCGGAGACCGGACTCCGACGTCTGGTGCTTCGTCCCCGCGTGGGCAGCGTGCTGCCCGTGCGAGAGCGACGGAGCTAGGAGCGCGTGGAGATGACGCAGAAAGACCCGGAGATGTCCCCGTTCACGCCGTTGTCGGCTAAGATCGACTTTGGGGATCTCGACCGTCGGGTCACCGCGTGGTGGCAGGCGAATGACGTGTTCGCACGCAGCCTGCAGCGAACGGCCGAGGGACCTTCCTGGGTGTTCTACGAGGGACCGCCGACCGCCAACGGCACTCCAGGGACCCATCACGTCGAGGCCCGGGTCTTCAAGGATGTCTTTCCGCGCTTCAAGACGATGAAGGGCTACTCGGTTCCGCGGCGCGCCGGTTGGGACTGTCATGGCCTGCCGGTCGAGCTGGCTGTGGAGAAAGAACTGGGGCTGACCGGCAAGTCCGACATCGAGAAGTTCGGCGTGGCGGAGTTCAACGCACGATGCCGGGAGTCCGTGCTCCGTCACGTCGGAGAGTTCGAGCAGCTCACCGAAAGGATGGGCTACTGGATCGACCTGACGCACCCGTACGAGACGATGTCGCCGGAGTACGTGGACAGCGTGTGGTGGTCGCTGCAGCGCATCCACGCCGATGGGCGCCTGGTGGAGGACTTTCGCGTTGCGCCGTACTGCACGCGGGATGGTACGACCCTGTCCGACCATGAGGTCGCGCAGGGTTACGAAACGGTTACGGACCCGTCAGTTTACGTTCGCCTTCCGTTGCTGGAGCCACTGGCCGGTCTTGCGGACGTCGACCTGGTGATCTGGACGACCACGCCATGGACCCTCGTGTCGAACACCGCGGTAGCCGTGCATCCGGACGTGACCTACGTCGTCGCTCGCACCGAACGGGGGACCTTCGTGGTGGCTGAGCCGCTGCTCGGCGCGGTCCTCGGCGACGGCTATGAGGCTCTCGCGTCGATGCCAGGGGCGAGTCTGGCAGGGCTGCGCTATCGACGCCCGTTCGATCTCGTCGAGATCCCCGACTCCCACCTGGTGGTGACGGCCGACTACGTCACCACCGCCGACGGTACCGGCCTGGTGCACCAAGCGCCGGCGTTCGGCGCCGACGACCTTTCTGTATGCCGGACGAACGGGCTGCCCCTGGTGAACCCGGTGGCGCCCAACGGACGGTTTCTCGACGAGGTACCACTGGTGGGTGGTGTCTTCTTCAAGGACGCGGACGCGATCCTCATCGAGGAGCTGAAGCGCACCGACCTGCTCTTCCGGCATGAGCGGTTCGAGCACTCGTACCCGCACTGCTGGCGGTGCCACACGCCGTTGATCTACTACGCGCAGCCGTCATGGTACATCCGCACGACTGCGGTGCACGACGCGCTGCTGCGCGAGAACGAACGCACGAACTGGTTCCCCGAGCACATCAAGCACGGGCGGTACGGCGACTGGCTGAAAAACAACATCGACTGGGCCCTGTCCCGATCGCGCTACTGGGGCACGCCGCTGCCGCTGTGGCGCTGTGCGAACAACCACGTCACCGCGATCGGCTCACGAGCGGAGCTCGGTCGCCTGACCGGCGCGGACCTGTCGGACCTCGACCCGCACCGCCCGTACATCGACGCGATCACATTCGCCTGCCCGGACTGCGGAGAGACCGCTACGCGTGTCCCCGAGGTGATCGACGCCTGGTACGACTCCGGTGCGATGCCGTTCGCCTCACTCGGGTTCCCGCGCCGGACGGCTGCTCGCCGACTTCGTGGACGACCTGTCGAACTGGTACGTGCGGCGTTCCCGGCAGCGGTTCTGGGAGGGCGACCAAGATGGGCTCGTCACGCTCTACGAGTGCCTGGACGTGCTGTCCCGGCTGCTTGCGCCGTTCGTCCCGTTCCTCACCGAGGAGGTCTGGCAGCAGGTCATCCGTCCGGGCAACCCAGCGGCGGCGGAGTCAGTGCACCTGGCGACGTGGCCCCAGCCCGATCCCAGCCTGATCGACCCCGAGCTGTCTGCCCAGGTCGCCACCGCCCGAGCACTCGCCGAGGCAGGCCGGGCCGCGCGGAAGGCGAGCAACGTGCGTATCCGGCAGCCGCTCAGCCGCGCGCTGGTGGGGTTGCCGACCGGGACGGAGTTGGCCCAAGCGCTGCTTGACGACGTCAGCGACGAGCTGAACGTCAAGCTCATGCAGACCCTCGACACCGGCAGCGACGTGATCGACCTGCGTGTCAAGCCGAACTTCCGGGAGCTGGGCAAGCGCTTCGGGAAGCAGACCCCGCAGCTCGCCAAGGCGATCCTCGCAGCGGATCCGCGCACGATGGTCGACAGCCTCCGACAGTCGGGCGCGGCCCGAGTCACGACGGCCGACGACGAGATCATCATTGGACCGGACGACGTCCTGGTGACCGAGGTACCCCGCAGCGGTTGGGTCGTCGAGTCACAGCACGGCGTGACTCTCGCGCTGGACACGGAGATCACACCCGAACTGGCGGCGGAGGGTACCGCGCGCGACGTCGTCCGTGTGGTGCAGCAAGCACGCCGGGAGGCCGATCTGGACGTCTCGGACCGAGTCGACCTGTCGATCGCCGCTCCGCAGGAGGTACTCACCATCGTGCAGGCGCATCAGGGGTTCATCGCCCAGGAGACGCTCGCGGTCTCCGTGGCCCTGATGGACACGCTGTCGGAGGGCTTCACCGGGACCGTGGGCGCTGCCGAGAAAGTCGTCGTCAGCGTGGTCAGGACATAGCCTCTGAATTGGGAGGATCACGGTGGCGTTCCTTCCAGAAGCTAGGGACGATGCTGTTGGATCAGGTCGGCCAGGTGCCGCAACGACGGGACCGCGATTATCTCGGACAGATCGAAGCGGACCCCGTACCGGCAGGCGATCTCTGCCGTGAGGCGGGCCGTGCCGAGCGATCCCACCCCGAGGTCGAGCAGCCCGCCAGCTTCGGGGTCGACGGGCCCTCCAAGCCAGCGTAAACCCGAAGTCAGGACACGGACGTGGCTTGCGGACTACCAGATCGTCACACGAGGCAACATAGAACGTCAAGCCCGATCACGCTCAGTCACAAGATCGCTCTCTGCCCCGTCGAAGCCCAGAACGACCTACATCAATCAACCGGACCAAGCTCGGCAGAACCGAACTTCCGCTCGTCGAAGCTGAGCAGCATGAAGGCACCAGATCGGGCTCGAGTGTGCATCCAACGCCGGTTGGGAGCACCTACAGGGTGACCAAACACAGCGCGACAGCCTCGACGAGTTGCGCACACAGCACGTCCAGCCAACCGATCGGGCAGGGCGCAGCGCAAAGTCGTTTCCGCAGGTCAACGGCGGTGCTACAAGGTGCGGCCCCGCGGTGGTCCGCTGTCCCGTCCAGCAACGCTGCTGGTCAGCGAGGTGGATTTCTGAGTGATCTTTAAATCCGATCGGGCAGCGCAGCACCAACGCATCGACGACGACCACCAGATACAGCAGCTCTGCATCGGAGGTCGACTGTCTCTGACCGGATCATCCACAAAGAAACAGCTACAGGTATCCCGTAACGCGAGGCTCGAGTCAGGGGCGGTCGAACTCGCCAGCGCGATGGCCGCGAGGAAGGCGTCCCACTCGGCTGCGGGGTAGCGGTGGGGACAGCGTGAGGTTCTCGGTGTCTCGGATCGCAACGTCGTCGGGGAGGAACGCAACCGCCGCTGTTGCCCCTGCGCCGCTGAAGCTGCTCTTCCACCACGTGACGTCGGACATCATCGCCACGTACCTCGCTGCCACGTACCTCGCTGAGGACCGTGCAGGAGCGCGGGAAGCTCCTGGCCCACGCTGACCTCACCCTGCCGGAGGGCGCGTCCGAGGAGATGTTCGCCAGGGAACCCGACCCGCAACAGGCCGCAGACGGACGACGCACGAAGGTCACCCGCGGACCCGGCTCCCGCACGAACAGGCCGGCGATGACGTGGAGCGTTCACGCTCATCGAGACCGCCTGGGTGGCTTGGGGAGGGTGTGGTGGTGTAGGTCGCGGTCGTGCTGGCAGGGTTGTTGGTCGTGGGGTGCTGACTGGTAGCTGGTGGACTGGATGGTGGAGTTGACGACGTGGCGGAGGCGGAGGGGTCGGTAGGTCGTCGGGGGTGGTCTGGTCCGGGGTTGGCGTTCGTGTCGACGCTGGTGGTGGCTGTGTCGGCGGTGGTGACCAGTCTGGCCACGGGTGTCCTCCCGGAGTCGTGGTGGTGGTTGCGGGAGGGGTGGATTCTGTGGCCAGCGGCCGGGGTTCTGACGGTGGTCACGGCGGTGTTGGCGTGGCGGGCGGCTCGTGTGGTCGGGGAGGGTGAGTCGGCGCCGGGATCGGTGATCACGGCGGGGGCGGGGGCGGTGGTGTCCACGGGTGGATCCGCTGTGGGTCCGGTGAGGGTGGGTCCGACGTCCGGGGGGACGGTCATCGTCGCGGGGGGTTCGGTGACGATGCCGGTGCCTGCCGCACCCCCGGCTGCGAGGCCCGGTCGGGTGGTGGTGGGTGAGCTGCCGGGTGAGCCGCCGTCGTTTCAGGACAGGGCGGCGTTGGCTGAGCTGGCGGGGGTGTTCGAGGGGGGTGGTCGGGTCGCGGTGGTGTGTGCGTTGACCGGTGCCCGGGGTGTGGGCAAGACCCAGATCGCGGCCGCCTATGCCCGCGAGCAGGTGGTGGCGGGGTGTCCGTTGGTGGCGTGGGTGTCGGCGGAGACCACCGATACGTTGGTGACCGGGTTGGCTGAGGTGGCTCGCGCGGTCGGGGTGGCTGATCCGGAGGGGGACTCGATCGTCTCGGCGCGGCGGCTGCGCGCCGAGCTGCAGACCCGCGACCAACCGGCGGTGCTGGTGATCGACAATGCGGTGGATGCCGATGCTGTGCGTCGGTTCCTGCCCGTCACCGGCCCGACGAGGGTGATCGTCACCAGCACCGACCAGATGTCGTATGGCCAGCTGGGTGTCGCCGTGGATGTGTCGGTGTTCGACCGGGCGCAGTCGTGTGACTATCTGAGGGCCCGGACCGGGCGCCTGGACGAGGAGCAGGACGCCGACCGGGTCGCTGAGGAGTTGGGGGACCTACCACTGGCGTTGGCTCAGGCCGCGTCGGTGGTTCATCTGCACCAGATCAGCTATGCGGACTATCTGCGCAGGCTGAGCACCGTGCCGGTCGCCCGGATGCTGCCGCGGCGGATGGGTGATCCGTACCCGAAGGGGGCTGCGGAGGCGATCCTGCTGTCGGTGCAGGCCGCGGTGGACGCCGACGAGTCGGGGCTGGCCGATCAGGCGTTGTCGGTGCTGGCGGTGTTGTCCCCCGGTGGCGTGCATCGCGACATCCTCCGTGCGATCCTCACCACCGACGCTTCTGGGGGTGACGGGGAGGGTCTCGCGGTCCGGGTGGATGAGATGCTGGCCCGGCTGGTGGGGCTGTCGCTGCTGGTATGGGGTGAGTCGGGGGCCGCGGTCATCCTGCACCGGCTGGTCGCGCGGATGATCCGGGACCGGGCACAGGCCACAGACACCTTGGTATCCACGGTCCTGCGCACGGCGGCGGCGCTGGACCGGCTGACCATCCCCGAGGCGCAGGCGTGGGCGCAGCGCGAGCGAGGAGCTGAGCTGGTCGGGCACGACCTCATGGTATGGACCCTCGCAGTCAGACTCCTCGATGACGAGCTGCTCACCCGTGACGCGCTGACCGGGTGCGTGAGAGTCGTGCACTGGGCAGTGGAGCACCTCGTTTTGACCGCTGACCTGTTCCGCGCCACCCGCACTGGCACTGTGGTACTCACCGATTGTGAGCGGGTGCTCGGCGGGGACCACCCCGCCACCCTGACCTCCCGCAACAACCTGGCCGGCGCCTACCAGTCGGCGGGGCGGCTGGAGCAGGCCATCACCCTGTACGAGACCACCCTCACCGACAGTGAGCGGGTGCTCGGCGGGGACCACCCCGCCACCCTGACCTCCCGCAACAACCTGGCCGGCGCCTACGAGTCGGTGGGGCGGCTGGAGCAGGCCATCACCCTGTACGAGACCACCCTCACCGACAGTGAGCGGGTGCTCGGCGGGGACCACTCGACGACGCGCACAGTGCGAGAGAACCTGCGAAGGGCACGCGCAAGTGACGGAGATCCCACTGGCAACGGCATTCAATGATCGACTGTTCTCGTCTACCGACACCACGACTGACCCCACGAGCCAGCGGACGAGTCTCGCATAGCTGTTCATGTTTGAATCGGTGGTGGTGAGCGAAGTGGACACGTCGTTCGTCTTCGTCGCACGCTCGCTAACAGCCACCGTTGCCTGTTGCCAGCGATGAGACCCGTTGCTGAGTGCCGAGGCTCGGGTCACTGGAGCCTTGGATCTGCCGGGCCCGTCGGGTTCGGTGCGCATCCCGGACCGTCGGGTCATCGCCCAGGCTCGCGGGGCCTTCGAGGTCCTCCTTGACAACCGCGAGGCCCGACGGCACGGGCGTGCTGACCGGCGATGGGGTTGCGCGCCGCGAGCGCTTCAGTGACCGACCGGTAGCCGCGCCTGACCGGAGCGCCTGCTCCCCACGACGGGAAACCAACGGTGATGGACCGACAGAAACCGCCCGCAACCAGCGACAACACCACCGTCAGCGGTTCGGTCAGATACGGCGGGGTGGACTGGTCGTAGTCCGAGCACGCCGCCTGTGTCGTCGACGAGACCGGCACCGCGATCGAGCAGATCACGGTCACGCAGCGCCGTGACGGTGCCGGGATCGACGGTTACATGTCGCCGTTGATAGGTCTTGGTGTCCTTCTCCTCGATATCGGCACCGTCCTGCGCGATCGCGCGCCGCACGGTGATGACGCTTCGATCGAGGTCGACGTGTCACCATCGCAGTGCGCACAGCTCGCCTCGCGCCGCCGACGGCCGACATGCCAACCCGTGGGCCCAAGCCGTCTACGAACGAACCCGCGCTCGCGGAGCCCGTCGCCCGCACGCCGTCCGTGTCCTTGCCCGAGCCTGGATCCGAGTCATCTGGCGGTGATGGACCGACCACACCCCTACGACCCCACCCCGCCATCAAGCCCTCGCTGCGCTCGTCGAGCGCGAACACCAGCACACCGACACCCCCGAGACCGCGCCGCAGGCCACCCGAAGGGCTCGGCCTGGACACCGCCGAGGACGGCGGCACACTCTCCGCGCCGGGAACGACTCGCCACCGGGTTGACATGGGGTTGTCAGGGGTGGTTGAACTTGCCGGCGCGGATGGCTGCGAGGAAGGCGTCCCATTCGGCTGTGGTGTAGCGGTGTGGGGGTAAGTTGCGGTTCTTGGTGTCGCGGATCGCGACACCGCCGGGAAGGAACGCCACCTCGACGCAACCGGTACTGTCACCCTGGCTGCCGCTGAAGCTGCTCGTCCGCCACGTGGTGTCGGTAGGGATCGGTGCGGGCATCGACACCTTCTTCGCGGTCCCCCGACTCTACATTTGGGCAGCCAACCGCTCGATGAGGGCGACGGAGTCGGCTGGACTCAAGGCCTCCGAGCGCAGGCGATCAAATGTCAGCTTAGCAGGGGCGACGTCCTCCTCCTTGTCCAGGTGCACCGCGCCCAGCGAGTGCTCGATGTAGGCCATGTCGGGCACGGCGAGCGCGTCGAAGCTGAGCACGTTGAACGGACCGGCGAGGCCTCGATGGGCGCCGACGCCGGTCGGGAGCACCTGCAGCGTGACCGCATCCAGCGCAGCGTCGTCGACGAGCCGGACGAGCTGCGCGCACATCACGTCCGGTCCACCGACCGGGCGGTGCAGCGCCGACTCGTCGACGACGGCCACCAGCCGCAACGGCTGCTCGGTGGAGGTCAACCGCTTCTGCCGGATCATCCGCACCGTGACGTCGTTCTCCAGCCCGGCCTCCGAGCGCTGCGGCTGGCCCGCTCGGAACAGCGCGCGGGCGTACTCGGCGGTCTGCAGCAGACCCGGTACGTAAGCGAGCGTGAAGACGCGAACCAGGCTGGCCTCGGCCTCCAGCGGCACATAGCCATGGTCGCTCATGCCGTAGGCCCGCCACCAGCCGCGTTGGCTCGCCGTCCGGGTGAGCTCGATGAGCTCGGTCCAGCGCTCGCCGCCGACGTCGTAGAGGTCGAGCATGCTGCGCACGCTGTGCACGTCGACGCGCTGGTGGGCGTTCTCGATCCGGCTGAGCTTGCTCGGTGACCAGTCGAGCAGCGGCGCCGCCGCCTCGAGGCTCAGCCCGGCCTCCTCCCGCAGCTCTCGCAACTGCCGGGCGAGCTGCACCCTCGGGATCGTGGCTCCAATCCGCACCGTGACTCCCACTCTTTCGCACTCATCGACGACTCATCCTGACAGATGACAGCCCAAAACTTGTGCCTTGCACGTTTTCGGCTTCTCACTGTCACCTGTTATGCGGACCCTCATCACGGAGGTCGCCGAAGAGAGAGGACCGCCGTGCCTGAGGAAGACCGGGACCTGATCACCGAGGCCGCCACCGTGATCGCGGGGTGGACCTGGTTGTGGCCGAAGCTGCTCGCCGAACACGTCATCGACTCGGAGGGGCGCTGCGACGGCTGCTTTCGCAACGTCCACATCAGGCCCCGTTGGCCGTGCACGCTCGCGTCGGTCGCCGCCATTGCGCGAGACATCTACGTGCGCACCACCGGTCACGAGTACGACCCCAGCTCCGACGCGTCATCCACCGAACAGTAGCCCTCCCCGAAAGGCACTATCGCTATGATCCTGCACCACCGCACCCCCGGCGACGTCGCCGCGCTGCCGGCCGGGGGGATCGCATGAACGACTGGCGGCGGC
>JBGSWT010000122.1:0-1802 GCA_041751815.1 Pseudonocardiaceae bacterium | reverse complement strand
GCCGGTCTATGTCATCCCCGAGGACGGCAGCCCGGTGCGCGGCGTGGAAGGCGGCACCGCCCGGCTCGCGCGAGTGCTGTCCGAGCTGCTGGTCTCTGCTGACGCCAGCGCGAACCTCGCTGTGCTGCGCACACCCCCGGGGGCGGCACACTTCGTGGCCAGTGCACTGGATCGGGCGGCGCTGATCGATGTGGTCGGCACCATCGCGGGAGATGACACCATCCTGGTGGTCGCCCGCGAACCCCTCCCCGGGGCGAAACTCGCAGAGCGGATCATGGCGCTGGCCCGCTCGTGAGTGCGAATCAAGGCTATAACACTGTTTGCCACTCACGAGCTCGACTGAAAGGAGAGCAGAATGGCTGAGCGGGTGGTGCTGGCTTACTCCGGTGGGCTGGACACCTCGGTGGCGATCGGGTGGATCGCCGAGAAAACCGGAGCTGAGGTCGTCGCGGTCGCGGTCGATGTCGGGCAGGGCGGCGAGGACCTGGAGACGATCCGCAAGCGAGCACTGGCCTGCGGCGCGGTGGACGCTGTCGTCACCGACGCCCGCATCGAGTACGCCGAGCAGTACTGCCTTCCGGCGCTACAGGCCAACGCGTTGTACATGGACCGCTATCCACTGGTGTCGGCGCTGTCTCGGCCACTGATCGTCAAACACCTGGTGGCAGCCGCGAAGTACCACGGTGCCAACACCGTCGCGCACGGCTGCACCGGCAAGGGCAACGACCAGGTGCGCTTCGAAGTCGGTATCGGTGCCCTAGCCCCAGATCTGCAGGTGATCGCGCCGGTCCGGGACTACGCATGGACCCGGGAAAAGGCGATCGCCTACGCCGCGGAGCGCAACCTGCCGATCGACGTCACCACCCGCTCGCCGTTCTCGATCGACCAGAACATGTGGGGCCGAGCGGTGGAGACGGGATTCCTCGAGGACCTGTGGAACGCCCCGACCAAGGACGTGTACTCCTACACCACCGATCCGACCGCATGGAAGGCACCGGAGCAGCTTGTGATCGCTTTCGAGTCGGGTGTGCCGGTCGCGATCGACGGCGCGCCGGTCACAGTGCTCGAGGCCATCCAGCAACTCAACGAGCGGGCTGGCGCACACGGCGTCGGCCGGCTGGACTTGGTCGAGGACCGGCTGGTCGGCATCAAGAGCCGTGAGATCTACGAGGCGCCCGGGGCGATCACCCTGCTCACTGCACATCAGGAACTGGAGAACGTCACCGTCGAACGTGACCTGGCCAGGTACAAGCGCAACGTCGAGCAACGCTGGACCGAACTGGTCTACGACGGGCTCTGGTTCTCGCCGCTCAAGCGAGCCCTGGACGCCTTCATCGCCGAATCCCAGCACCACGTCACCGGGGAGATCCGGATCGAGCTGGCCGGCGGCCGCGCCACAGTGACCGGGCGGCGCAGCCCGCAGTCGCTCTACGACTTCAACCTGGCCACCTACGACGAGGGTGACACCTTCGACCAGTCGCTGGCCAAGGGGTTCGTGCAACTGTGGGGGCTGCCCTCGAAAATCGCCGCCCAACGAGACCTGCAAGGCTTCCCACCGTGACTGCACTTTGGGGTGGCCGGTTCAGTGGCAAACCGGCCGATGCGATGACTGCGCTGAGCCTGTCGACACACTTCGATTGGCGGCTCGCGCGCTACGAGTTGCGCGGCTCCCGGGCGCACGCCCGGGTGCTGCACGATGCCGGGCTGCTCAACGACGGTGAGCTGGACGCGATGCTCGACGCACTGGAGCACCTCGACGCCGACGTCAGCTCCGGCGCGTTCGTCCCGGTGCCCGAGGACGA
>JBGSWT010000121.1:0-2006 GCA_041751815.1 Pseudonocardiaceae bacterium | reverse complement strand
TCGAGGCGGAGCGGATGACCGTGGCGGGCAGGGCCGCCTATGAGCGTGCGGTCGCCGAGGGACATGCCGAGCAGGCCCGGCTGGTCGATCAGACCCAGGTGGTGGCGGCCGCGCGAGCCGAGGCCACCCGGATCCACGACGAGGTCAGCGCCGAGGTGCACCGGCTGCGCTCTGAATGCGACACCTATGTTGAAGGGACGCTTGCGGAGTTCGAGGACCTGCTCAACCGCGCGATGCGCACCATCGGGCGCGGCCGCAACCACCACGGTGGACCGGTGCCGGCGGGGATCGGTGAGTACCCGCGGTAGTGCTCGGTTTCGACGCCCGTGCAGCGTCATTTATCCTGGAATCCTCATGCCGCGCAATACTGCTTTCACCCGCCCCGACCCGTCCTCGCCATGGGTGATCGACACCCGGAAGCTGGGCAGGCGTCCTGGGACGATGCGCTCCTACCACCGCGACGTCCCCGCACCGGTTGGGCTGGGGCTGGACGTGATCGGGATTTCCCAGGGAGACGAGCTGACGCTGGACGTGCGGCTGGAGTCAGTCATGGAAGGTGTGCTGGCATCGGGCACAGCGGCCGCGCCGCTGGCTGGGCAGTGCGCCCGGTGCCTTGATCCAGTGGCGGATCAGCTGGAGGTCCAGCTGACTGAGCTGTTCGCCTACCCGGACACGGCGACCGACGAGAGCACGGATCTTGAGGAGGTCAGCCGGGTCGTCGACGACCTGGTTGACCTCGAACCGGTGGTCCGCGATGCGGTGCTACTGGCGCTGCCGCAGGCCCCACTGTGCCGCGACGACTGCCCCGGCCTGTGTCCGGAGTGCGGCGAAAAGTGGGTCGAACTCGGTACGGATCATCGGCATGAGACGATAGATCCGCGCTGGGCTGCACTCAAGCAGCGGTCCAGTGACGATTAACCTCCGCGGCACCGAAGAGGAGAACGACTAACGTGGCCGTCCCGAAGCGCAGGATGTCGCGGTCGAACACCCGCTCGCGGCGGGCCCAATGGAAGGCCACCGCGCCGACACTCGCGGCGTGCTCGAACCGGGCCTGCCGGCAGCCGAAGCCTCCGCATCTGGCCTGTCCGCATTGCGGGAAATACGACGGCCGCCAGGTCGTCCGGCCGGCCTGACTCTGACGACGCGACGCCGCCGTGGGGGCTCGGTCCTCGCGGGGTCACAGATCGGATCTGGCTCCGCTGCTCACCGCGCTCGGCGTCGATCTCGGCGCCGAGCAGTTGACTCTTGCGCTCACCCACCGCTCCTACGCCTACGAGAGCGGTGGCCTCGAACCCAACGAGCGCCTGGAGTTCCTCGGTGACGCCGTACTCGGTGTGGTCGTCACCGACCATCTGTTTCGCACGCACCCCACCCTGCCCGAGGGACAGCTGGCCAAGCTGCGCGCCAGCGTGGTGAACATGCACGCGCTGGCTGGCGTAGCCCGCGGGCTGGGCGAGAATGGCCTGGGCGAGTACATCCTGCTGGGGCGGGGTGAGGAGCTCACCGGAGGCAGGCACAAGTCCAGCATCCTGGCCGACACCGTCGAAGCGTTGATCGGCGCGGTGTACCTGCAGCACGGTATCGACGCCGCCCGTCAGGTGGTGCACCGACTGTTCGACCCGCTGCTGGTCATGGCTCCGTTGCTGGGCGCCGGCCTGGACTGGAAGACGAGCCTTCAGGAACTCACTGCCAGTAATGAGATGGGAGTGCCCGAGTACCGAGTTGTGGAGGAAGGGCCAGACCATCTCAAGAAGTTCACCGCAACCGCCGTGATAGCTGGGATGGAGCGCGGAACGGGGCAGGGCCGAACCAAGAAAGAAGCTGAGCAGCGGGCCGCGGAGGTGGCCTGGCGCTCGCTGTCCGAGCTGGCCAGCGGGAGCGCCCCGCCGGCGGGATAGTTGTCATGCCGGAGCTGCCTGAGGTGGAGGTCGTCCGGCTCGGCCTCGCTGAGCACGTCGCCGGTCGCACCGTGGCCGCTGTCGAAGTGCGCCATCCCCGCTCGGTAC
>JBGSWT010000120.1:0-11816 GCA_041751815.1 Pseudonocardiaceae bacterium | reverse complement strand
TCTACTGCAGACCTCAGTCATCGAGAGGAGAACCGCGATGAACCCTCCACAGGTCGTGTCACCAGCTGAGTGGGAGAGCGCCCACGCGACGCTGCTGGCCAAGGAGAAGGAAGCCACTCGGGCCCGGGACGCGCTGGCAGCGCAGCGCCGACGGCTGCCGATGGTTCGGGTCGGCACGGAGTACGCCTTCGAGGGGCCGGACGGGGAGGCGAGCCTGCTCGACCTGTTCGACGGCCGCCGCCAGCTCATCGTCTACCACCACATGCTGCAGCCGGGCGACGAGGATCCCTGCTCGGGCTGCTCGATGGTGGTCGACAACATCGGCCACCTGGCCCACCTGCACGCCCGGGACACCTCCTTGGTCCTGGTGTCGCGCGCGCCATCGTCGGAGATCGAGGCGTTCAAGAAGCGCATGGGTTGGACGATCCCCTGGTACTCCTCGACTGCCAGCGGCTTCGACGCCGACTTCGGTGTCACAACGGGCTTCGGGCTCAACGTCTTCTTCCGGGATGGCGACGAGGTCTTTCGCAGCTACTTCACGTCCGGCCGGGGCGCTGGGCAGCAGCTGGTCGTTTCTCGACCTGACGCCGCTGGGACGCCAGGAGGACTGGGAGGACTCACCCGAGGGGTGGCCACAGACGCGACCCTACGAGTGGTGGCGCCTCCATGATGAGTACCGATGATGCTCTGGCGGCCGACACCCTGGCAGCGCTGCTGCTGGCGCAACCTCCACCCAGCTACGGCAGGTCGGCGGCTTCGCGTCCACTTCGTGGCCCCGTGTCTGGGTGGAAAGTGCGTTACGGCTGAGGTGAGTCGGTACCTGTCCAGGGCGCACCGATTAGCTCGACGCTGCGAGCGCATGCTGTTGACGCCATGGCTCCCTGATCCTGGACTATCTGCGCCCGACTTCGGGTTCGGGTTCAGGCTTCGGCTCTTGCTTCGAAAATAAGGTGATCAAAACTGACTCTTCTGTCGCCGAGTTCGACACGGGCGCTGTCCGAAGCCGCCTCCGCAACCCTGACGTCGAACTCGGCGCATGGAGGGCTGTGACGCACGGCAGCCCAATTCATTTCCACCCCTCAAGGCGGCGCGCAGCGCCTACGGAGTTGACTCCAGCTTCGGTTCGGCCTTCGGCTTGGATTCCGGCTGCGGCTTCGGCTTGGATTCGGGCTCCGGCTGGGGCTTCGGTTTCGGTTTGGATTCGGGCTTCGGTTCGTGCTTTGGCTCCGGCTTGGGTTCGTTCTTGGGCTCGGGCCTTACCTCCGGTTTCGGTTTGGATTCGGACTCCGGTTCATGCTTTGGCTTCGGCTGGGATTCGGGCTTCGGCTGGGGTTCGTGTTTGGGCTTCGGTTCGTGCTTCGGTTTTGGCTCGTGCTTGGGCTCGGGCTTTAGCTCGGGCTTTAGCTCGGGCTTGGACTCGTGTCTTAGCTCGGGCTCGGGCTTTGGCTCGGACCGGAGCCCCGGCTCGTTCTTGGGCTCGGGTCTTAGCTCGGGCTCGGGCTTGGGCTCGGGTCTTAGCTCCGGCTCGGGCTTGGGCTCGGGCCTTAGCTCGGGCTCGTGCTTTGACTTGAGTTTCGGCCCGGGTTCACGTTGCAGCTCGGGCTGGGGCCGCGGTTCAGGCTTCGGCTTCGGCGGTTGCTCGATGGTAGTGATGCGTAAAGGCTGGAATCCTGGCCATGGTTTGCCCAGATACCTCGGCTGTGCGCTTAGCCGAATCATAGGCGTCAGCGGATTGCCGCAAGCACACCGAACCCTCGAAACACCCTGAGCGTCGACGAGCACGGCGGTACCATCTTGAAGCACAGCCTGTACAGCGGCCGCGCTACCGTCAGTGAATTGGTAGTTGGTGACCCTGAGGTCGTCCGTGAGGACGCGAGGCGTCAGCTCACGGATGTAAGCGGGAATTTGCTGGATCGCGACCTGGCCGCCACCGCTCCAGGTCAACGTGGGATCAGAGTTAAGGGCTTTTGCCCACGCACTGGCCTTCTCTGGATGGGCACCAAGATAGGTGGCAAGTTTCTCTGGATTGCAGGTTCCAACATTGTCGCTACCCGGTGACTTCGGAGTAATCGCACCTCCTGGGTCTACTTCTCCGCCCACCGCCTTAGGAGCGTCCGGCGGCAGTGGCACGAACGGGTTTG
Organism: Pseudonocardiaceae bacterium; assembly: GCA_041751815.1. Classification (GTDB taxonomy): domain Bacteria; phylum Actinomycetota; class Actinomycetes; order Mycobacteriales; family Pseudonocardiaceae. The sequence continues at coordinate 9,675 of JBGSWT010000120.1, read as the reverse complement.
CGCCGACGCCGCCGGCGGTCTCAAGATAGACCTGGCCATTGCTTGCTTCCGCGCGCTGGCGTATCACAAGGACGGCCAACAATACGACAATCAGCACAGCGGCGACCAACGCCGCCAGCAAGGACCTGTTCGAACTCAACCAGCGAACATTCATCAAAGAATCTATGCGGCGCATGGTCCCCCATCTCAAGCAAACTGTGACAGCCACACCTGCCCACCGGCTACACTGTGTGATGTCCTACCTACGTCACCATCGATTACGGTCAGCTGTGTTGGCTGTCGCTTCAGCTCTCGTTCCACCGCTCGTCTCCGTTAGCGTGGCGCTACGCTGAGTTGAAGATTTAGCCCAAACGGAGTAGTGCGTGGCGGCTGGTGATGCCGCCTGCCAGGTTGCCCGGATGCGGGTAAGGACGCGGGTGGTGCGGGCCTGGGGAGTGCCGCACTCGGCCAGCGCTTGGGTCGGGCCGTCTGAGTCGCCGTGGGCCGTGAGCTCGACGGCATCGACATTTTCACGACCGGCGACGTCGGTGATGTCGAGTTCACGACAGTTCCGTCCTTGGCGACCGACCTCGGGCAGCCTTGTCGAGGTCAGCAACAGCAAGGCTTACAACCGAAGATTGCGGGATGCGCCGTGACGCCGCCAGGTCTGGTGACGACGGTAGTCCGTCAGTCGATCGCGGCCGTGGCGTAGCGCGGTTCGAGAGCCCGGTAGGCAGTCAGGAAGTCCCCGTCGTCGCATCCACCGGTGGTGGGGTTTCCGCCAGTCAGGTGGGCGCAGAGATGGTCGAGGTGTACGTGCCACCCGGCGCCGTACTGCACGGCATCTGCGGGAATCCGGGTGTGCTCAAGGGTGATGCGCGTCTGCCCGTCGAGCTCGGAGAGCCGCAAGCTCAGTTCCGAGGGGCCTTCGTCGGTGTAGTCCCACACCATGCGGAGCTCGTGTGGTGGGTTCCAGGTGGTCACCGTGCAGGTCGCCGTCTCCCGGTCGTTCATGCTCAGCACGAAGGTGCTCTCAGGTCCTGGCTGTCCCTGCTGTACTGGTGCAAGCCACGCGTGCAGGCGTGCCGGATCGGTGAGCGCTTCCCACACCTCGTGGACCGGGCCGGGCAGGATCCGCTCCAAGTGCACGGTGCCGGCGGCGCGGTCCACAGTGCCGAGCAGTGGCGAGATGGTCATGGTCGCTCCTTCTGGGGATGGTCGAGCAGGTGCTGCTCAAGGGCGTCAAGCTTGAGGTTCCAGTAGCGGGACTGGCGGGTGGCCCAGTCGGCAAGGTCGGACAGCGGGCGAGGGTCGAGGCGGTAGACGCGCCGCTGCGCGGCCACCGTGCTGGTCACCAGGCCGGCCTCGCGGAGCACCTTGAGGTGCTTGGACGTCGTGGGCTGGCTGATCCCGAATCGCACCCTTACCGCCTCGGCCAACTGCCCCGCCGACGCCTCACCCGTGTCGGCGAGCCGCTCCACGATGCTGCGCCGGACCGGGTCGGCCACCGCCTGGAAGACGTCCATGCCAGTACTGTCGCACTTGGCTATATAGCTGTCAAGCAAAACAAGGCTCTCGCTTGAGACCCCGTGGCACACCAATGAGTTCTCGCTACGGCCGCGGTCTACACAGGTAGGCCCATTCGAGCAGTAGGAGGATCACCATGACTGCGAACATCACCTCGACGGCGCCTGCGACAGCCCGCGGGCGCGCTGCCGACATCACTCTGTGGGTGCTGCAGATCCTGTTGGCAGCGTTCTTCTTGCTCGCCGCGGCCGCGCCCAAGCTCGCCGGTCAGCAGTACGCGGTGGAGATGTTCACCCAGATCGGCCCCGGTCAGTGGTTGCGATACCTGGTCGGCGCGCTCGAACTCGCCGGCGCGATCGGTCTGCTGATCCCCCGGCTGGCCGGTGTGGCAGCGCTTGGGCTGTCCGGCGTCATGGTCGGCGCGGTCCTGACTCAGGTGCTCGTTCTTGATTCCGTTGTCTTGGCGCTCACCCCAGCCTTCCTCGGTGTGGTGCTCGGCCTGATCGCGCGGGCCCGCTGGCCGCAGACCACGGCGTTTGCCGGAAAGCGCTGACCTGAGAACACGCCCGAATAGACCGCAATGAGAGAAGTGGAAAAATCGGTTCAGGGGCTGCGTTCGTGTGCCAGCATGTGGATAATCGCGTCGCTGGTAGCATGGATGGCGCCGATCCGTCCAGCCTCCTCCAGGTGACGTTCCTCGACACCTGAAATGGCGTCTGAGGCGATGAGAACCCGGTAGTCGCGTTCGCTGGCGTCGTAGATGGTCGCTCGCGGACAGTTCGGATAGTTACATCCAGCGAAGACAACGGTGTGTACGCCGAGGGCGGCAAGGTGCTGATCCAAGGCAGTTCGATAGAAGGCACTCCAGCGTGGTTTCCAGATAGCAACCTCGTGTGGGCCGAGGTGCTGCAGATGGCCTGCGATGAGAGCGGGCGCGTCGAGATCGGGTGCGCCGGGGAGACGGAGTTCCGGAGCGATCTGTGAGCCGACCGAACCGGGCCGAGCAATGGGCGCACCTGCGGCGATGGCTGCTCTGCGTAGCAGGTCGACGTCATCGCCGTCATAGATGCGGACCACATGGACGATTGGTGCAGCCGCGTCACGGTAAGCCGCTAGCAGGCGGGCGATGGTCGGCAAGATCTGTGTGGTTCCGGGGATCGGCCAGGCGCCACCGTCGACGAAATCGGCCTGGGTATCGATAACCACTAACGCTGACCTGGCCAAGTCCGGTGCGATATGAGGATCCAGCCCGTTCGTCCACGTTGTCACCCACGGCTCCTTCCCTCGTCATCGAGTCACAGTAGCTCTGGCAGAGGCGACCACGTCGGGCGCTTAACTCCGCAAGCCGAGCGGGGGTCGGCCAAATATCAGGAGCGTCCGCGACTCGACATCGCTAGCATCGGCCAGACCAGCAGTCCCGCCGTGGGACAGTGCGTGGTGAGCAGGAGTGAGGGCCTCGTGACGACGGCACGGTTGATCATGCCCACTGTTGGAGTTGCCTGACACTGAACGGTGCAGGTCGCTCCCTCCCCGCTCCAGGAGCGCGTATGTCTCAGCACCATTTCCCAAGGCTGCTCGATTCCCGCGGTGTCCAGGCCGCCCTGCGTGCCAGTGCGCCCGGCCGGCCACTCACGGTGGGTCCCTTCGTCCTGACGCTGGACCCGGCCAGCGATCACCCGTATCGCAACTACGCCATACCCCGGGCAGAGCTCATGGAGCTCACCGACGTTGACAACCTGGTCGAGGCGTTCCGGAGCTGGGCACTGGTACCTCGCCTGGAGTTCGTGACTCCGGCCCCGTCGTTGGAGCGAGCACTGCGGGCGGCAGAGTTCGTCCTAGAGCCTCCGATCCCAGTTCTGGCCGTGACCCCTCTGACGTTTCGGGAGCCCACTCCGCCACCCGGCGTCGATGTGCGGCTGGTCACCGAGACCGCTGACCTGCATGCCGCCGCTGAGGTGCAAAGCCAGGCCTACAGCGACCAGCCCGCGACCGAAGCCGACGTCGCACGCCTGCAGTGTCTCGTCGCCGCTGGCGGTCACGTTGCCCTTGCCTGCCTCGACGGCCAACCCGCCGGGTCGGGGGTCAGTACCCCGCCGGCTCTGGGCGCCAGCGAGATCGCCGCTGTAGCCGCCAGCGCGTCCTTCCGGCGCCGCGGCCTTGCCACCGCAGTCGCAGTCGAACTGACACAACAGCTTCTCCGGCAGGAGATTGCGCCGTTCCTGCAGGTTCACGCCCATCGACAGCTCTACGAACGGTTGGGCTACCGGCAGGTGGCCGATCTCATCTTTGCCACGCTGCCATCAGCCACCGTCTGATCAGGCCCATCCTCACGTGCCGAGGTCGTCGGCCTGCGCGGTGTCCGACTGGTCGGCCAGGGGTGCTGCGCCGGCGATCTTGAGGTATTCGTTGACCTCGTCGTGGGAGGGATCGATGCCCACCGACTCGGCGTAGGCCTCGGCTGCCTCGGGGTCGTGCTCGCTGGCCGCTTCCGCCGTACCGGCGGCCGGCAGCCGTTCGTCAGGTGTGGTCATGCTCGCCTCGCCTCCCGTGCGCCGCTCATCGCCCGAGCCTGCTGCCGTGCGGACGCGGCCCGAGGCTACCCGGATTCCGGCTGAGTTACTCCGGCACCTCGGAGGGACCTGGTCGATGTCCGAAGATGGTGAGCATGACCGACGTGCCGCCCGAACACCGCTTCTATGGGGAACTGGCTGCGTGGTGGCCGCTGATCTCGCCCCTGGAGGAGTACGCGGAAGAGGCCGCCTATGCGGCTACGGTGCTCAGCTCGGCATCGATTCCCGTGCGCGATGTCCTTGAGCTGGGCAGTGGTGGCGGCCACAACGCCGTCCATCTCAAGGCGCGCTTCGCCATGACGCTTGTCGACCTCTCGGGCGACATGCTCGAGGTATCCCGGCGGCTTAACCCCGAGTGCGACCACCATCAGGGCGACATGCGCGCGGTGCGGCTTGGCCGTACCTTCGACGCGGTGTTCGTCCACGACGCCGTGGATTACATGACCAGCGAGGCCGACCTCCGGCAAGCCATCGAAACGGCCTTCGTGCACTGCAGCCCTGGCGGCATCGCCGTCTTCGTCCCCGACTGCATCGCGGAGACCTTCGAGGCGACGAGCGACCACGGCGGCAATGATGACGCCGACGGTCGCGGGGTGCGCTATCTGGAATGGGCCTGGGATCCGGATCCCGCCGACGCCTGGACTGTGACCGAGTATGCGTTCCTGCTCCGCGATGCCGACGGCTCGGTGCGCGTCGTGCACGAGACACACCGCATGGGTTTGTTCAGTCGCGACGTCTGGCTCTGGTTCCTCGCCGGCGCGGGCTTCGACCCGGACGTTGTCGCCGAGCAGACCACCGAGGACCGGGCGCCACGCGAACTGTTCGTCGGCCATCGGCCACGCGGGTAGCCGGAACGCTGCTGGACGGTGTTTACGTACACAGGCTGGCAACAGACCCGTGCATATCGGACACTCCCGGGTGATGTCCTTCGTTCGATCGGGGTGTGATGGACGCTTTTGGTAGCTCCTTCCGGATTATTGATCTTGGGGTATATCTCGACCAAGCGAACTACCCGCCGTGGGGCTTCACGTCGAAGGTGATCGACCATCGGCGGGGCGCCGCGGCCATGGCCAACTTCTTCAACGTGCGCGGGGTGGGTAGCGCCGCGGGCGGCAAGCGGGTCGGTCGAGAAGACTTTCCCGAGGACATGGGCTTGGGCTGGATGGACGTGCACCTATCCGACCACGCCGGCAACCACATCGACGCCCCGTGGCACTTCGGACCGGTGGTCGAGGGCCGGCCGGCGAAGACGATCGACGAGGTGCCGCTGGAGTGGTGCTGCGGACCGGGCGTGCGGCTGGACTTCCGTTCCCACCTCGGCCGCGACATCGAGGTCGAGGACCTGCAGGCGCAGGTCGCGGCAACCGGGGCCGAACTCGCGCCGGGTACGATCGTGCTGCTGTGGACCGGGGCGGATCAGTACATCGACGATGACGACCGGTATTTCCAGTGCCAGGGCGGGCTGTCCGTCGCAGGCCTGAACTGGCTGCTCGACCACGGGATCAAGCTGATCGGCATCGACGCCTACGCGATGGACGTGTCGTATGAGTCGATGGAGCAGGCCCGGCTGGCCGACCAGCCGCAGTTCTTCCCGCTGCATTTCGTCGGCCGTGCCCGCGAGCACATGCACCTGGAGAAGCTGACCAACCTCGGCGCGCTGCCCAAGGCGTCCGGGTTCTTCTTCTCCGCGCTGCCGATGAAGCTGCGCGGCGGCTCGGCGGGTTGGGTCCGCCCGGTGGCCATGGTGCCGGAAAGCCACTTCGGCGCGAGTCCCGGTACGGAGAGCGGAGCCGCACGGTGATTCACGCGACCCGACTCGACCGGACCAGCTGGCGTCCGATGCACAACAGGATCTTGCTCGCGTTGGGCGTCGGGTGGGCACTGGACTCCTTCGAGGTTCAGATCATCGGCAGCGTGCTTACCCCACTGGCCAAGGAATTCGGCCTGCTCGGGGCCGACGGCGCCATCTCGCCGGGTGCGGTGTCGCTGATCTGGGTGGTGTGGTTCGCCGGGCTGATGGTCGGCGCCACCGCCTTCGGCTGGCTGGCCGACCGCTACGGCCGCAAGCGGCTGTTCGTCGCCACCCTGGTGATGTACTCGATCGCGACCGTGATCAGCGCGTTCTCTCCCACGTTCCTGGTGTTCCTGGTGTTCCGGTTCATCACTGCGATGGGCGTCGGCGGGGAGTACTCAGCGGTCACGTCGGCGATCGCCGAGTTCATGCCCAGCCGTCGACGCGGCGCCGCCACCGCCGCCACGATGAATTTCTGGTCGGTCGGTGGGATCGCGGCCGGGTTGGTCGGGATCTTCTTCCTGGACAGCTTCGTGGCCACCCAGCTTGCGCTGGGTGGGATAACCATGTCGGCGTGGCGGCTGTGCCTGCTGGCCGGCGCCGCAGCGGCGTTCTATGCGCTGATCGCTCGCAGGGCCATCCCGGAGTCGCCGCGGTGGCTGGCCTCCCAGGGGCGCCGGGCCGAGGCCAACGCGATCATCACTCGAATCAGCGGCATCGAGGACGACGGCACCGATTTTGTGGGGCGACCCAACACCCGCTCGCTGGGTTCCCAGATCGGCGAGCTGTGGAACAGCTGGCGGCCGCGGCTGGTGTACGGGATGGTGCTGGAGTTCTCCGGCAGCGCCGCCTACTACGGGCTGTTCACGTTCCTGTCTGCCTACGTGCTGATTCCGCAGCAGGTGGACGTGTCTTCGTCGGCGGTGCCGCTGTTCTACCTGATCGGCAACCTCGGGGCGCTGGTCGGCGGGTTCACCGTCGCCGGGCTGATCGACCGCCTTGGCCGCACGACGGTGACCCGGCTGTCCTACGGCACGGCCAGCATCTCGGTGCTGCTACTCGCGGTGGCCGCGCTGGCCAAGTCCCCCGGGGCGACGCTGGTCGCCTTCACGCTCTGTGTGTTCTCCGCGACCTGCTCATGGATCTCCGCTTACACCACGTTCAGCGAGTTGTTCCCCACCGAGCTGCGGGCGACCGGCATCGGAGTGTCGGTAGCGGCCGGCAGGCTCGGCGGGATGGTCGGCGTGGTGGGCCTTTCCTACGCCGTGGCCGGGCTGGGATTGGTTTCGGCTTTCGTCATTCTCGCGATGTTCTTCGGCATCGGCGCCATCGCCGCGCTGCTGTGGGGACGCCGCGGCGGGATCGAGGCGCGCGGGCTGTCGCTGGATGCGGTGGCACCAGTGACCACCACGACCTGATCCGGCCGAGTAGGCCGGTAGGCCACGCAGGTCAGCCGGTAGGATCAAAAGTATGGCGACTCGTAAGGTGACTTTGTCGATCGACTATACCGCGTGGGTTCTCGCCGAAGCTGCAGCCGCCCGAGCTGGCATGTCGCCCTCGGCCTGGCTTTCGGCTGCCGCTCGGCGTGAGGCTGTCCGACTCGGTGCCGGCACGGACTGGGGCGATACCGAGGCAGAGGCCCTGGCCCAGGACGCCGACCTGGCCGCAGCCGAGAAGGACCTCCATGCGGCGGGGTGAGCTACGCCGTTACATCCGACCGAGCACGCCCGAGCGGCTGCGAACCGTCGCGATCATGTCCAGCGACGGCATCAACGACTCGCCGCGTCCCTGGCTGCTGGGCATAGAACTACGCGAGCGCGACCCCGGCGACATCCTCGCCGTCGCGGTGACAGGTCACGGATGGGTCTACGCGGGTGACCTTTCCAAGCTCTACCGGGCCTGGACAGGTGATCAATTGGGCGAGTTGGACGCCACAACAATGACGCGCCTCGACGGTGCCCTACGCGCCGCCCTCGACTTGTAAAGCGCCTGACCGCGGCTGGACGTCGTCCCGGCTTGGGCCGTAGTAGGCGGGGTTGTAGTAGCGGGGGAGTGCTGCAGGATCGGCCATTGCTCTCGATCGTGGCTGTGCACTCCTCGTGGCCGCCACAGTGGTCGGGATCGAGATGAGTGCAGACGACCTGGTCGAGGTCCGAGTCGTCGAGCCGGATCAGGTATCCCTCGATGGGGCTGTCGATCTTCCGGATCCGGCCGAGGTTGAGTAGGTAGAGCCGCATGGTGTCTCCTGACTGGAATCAGCAGATACTTACCCGCTGGCCAGGAAGCGAGTAAAGCCAGTGAAGCGGGGCGTCACCGTCACAGTGATTTCCTCGTCGGCGGGCCGTCGCAGCTCCTCCGTCACGACCTCGCTGGGCCGCCCGTAGACGTCCAGCTGTTGCACCGTGCAGTGCTCCATCACCTCGCGGATGTACGGGTCCGACATCTTCCAATGGACGAGGATGGACTCCGAGTCCCGGTAGAGCTGAAAGCTGTAGGCCAGCATCCGCTGCTCGTCGATGAAGACCTCGACCATGAGCTGGGGGCCGTGTTCTTCGACGAACTCGACTGCCCGTTGCACAGCGTGCTTAAAGCTCTCCAGCCGGCCGTCGGTGATCTGCATGGTGTTGCGGAACAAGACGGGTGCGTTGTGTGTCGTTTGCATGAATCAATGCTCATACCTCACGTGCACCTGAGGTCAAGCGTCGTCATGGCCGTCTTGCCTAGTGTCGCCATCTGACCGCTTCGCTGAGGAGACGACATACGGGGTGCTGCTGGTGCCCGATCCCGCCAAGCTCGATACCCGGCGGGCCATGGATCCGGATGTCCGGCGTGACCAGCTCGGCCGGCCCACTCCCGATGTCTTCGACGAGCGACTCACACCAGGAACCCTCGGAGTCGGCACCGGCCAGGACTGGACGTTGGTCGCCACCGTTACCGGGCACTACGGGATCTCCCTCGGCAGCTACCAGAACGTGTCTGGCGGTCCTGCGGAAGCATTCACTGTCGAAGGGCACGACACGCGCGCGCTGATGATCCGACAGATCTGGGGCGCACGCGTCCTCCAGAGTGGCCCTCACCTGCCTGACTGCGGAGCCAACGATCATTGGACGTTCACCCTGTTCGCTGGCGAGAAACTGATCGACGGTTGCGCGGAATCCGGAACCGTGCTCAAAGGAAGAGTGCGATTCCGGCTCGGCAAGTCCACCCGAGGAATCGGATCAGCCCGCATCGCACCAGCCATCGCCATCCGTAAGCGCGCCTAAATGCGCGAAGGTTCACGCAGCTCAATCAGAAGGGCGGGGGTTGGTCTGGGTCGGGTGTTGGGGGTGTGGTGAGTGGTTCGGGGTTGGTCAGTGGTGGTGGTTGGGAGTGGTAGGTATGCCCGGTGGGGGTGGTCCAGGTGGTGCAGCCGTCGGGGTGCTGGGTGACTGACCAGCCAGGGGTCTGTTTGATTTGATGGTGGTGTCGGCATCGGGGGCCAAGATTGAATTCGCTGGTCGGACCGGTGTCGTTATCCGGGTCGTAGGGGATGCTGTGGTCGAGGTCGCAAAGGTGCGCGGGCACGCGGCAGCCCGGGAATTGGCAGGTTTGATCTCGGGTGATCACGAGTCCGGTCAGGTGCTGGGGTGGCCGGTAGCGGGTGGTGCCGTAGTCGACGGGGCGGCCGGAGGCTGGGTCGGTGAGGACGCGCCGCCAGGTGCCGCCGGCGGCCAGGTCTCGGGCGACTGTGGCGGGGATGGGTCCGTAGCCGGCGATCTCGCCGGGTTGGTCGTCGGCGCCGAGTAGCGCGGTGTAGGGGATGGTGAG